>CALBTQ010000097.1 GCA_937967875.1 uncultured Pseudomonadota bacterium | reverse complement strand
CTCGGACGGCGGCTCCGTGGCGCTGAAAATCGAAATCTGCGACGAGGAAAACGATCTGTACGACGAAGGCGGCGACACCTGGGGCGGGTTGTATGTTTTCACCGCCGGATCTTCCCAGGCTTTCCTGACCGAAAATCCGCTGGACATGTCGCGCTGGTCTTCGCTGTTGGATGAAGGCACCGATTGCGCAGCCCCGACTCTGATCTCCGTGTCCGTCGGCACCCAGGGCATGGCCCCCGGCGAATACTGCGTGGACGTGGGCGCGACCGACGCCAACGGCAATCACAGCGAACTGACTGAGGAAATCTGCTTCACCGTTACGACTTGATGAGTGACGAAGCGAACGATCCGAGCCCGTCCCCTTCGGGGGGCGGGCTTTTTTATTGCACGTAACCCAACTCGCGCAGCTTCTTTTTCAAATGATCCGGGATCTCTCCGGAAATCACCCGCGGCGGAAAGCGCACTTCATTTTTCGCGGCGGCGCGCAGTTGGTCGGCCCACGCTTTGGCTTGCGGATGCGTGGCGGCCAGATCCTTGTTCTCCGCGGGATCCTGCGACAGATCGAACAACTGCACCGTTTTCTCGTCGACCAGCACCGTTTTGAACGGCCAACGCAGCATCGCCCGCCAACGCGCCCAGGGTAGGTCGATGTGCGCATACACCGCCCGTTCGCCCGCTTGCCCAACCATCAGCGGCAGCAGACTGATGCCGTCGCTCTTGGGCCGTTTGGGCGCCTTGACCGCAGCGAGGATCGTAGGCATGACGTCCACCAGGCTCACCGGCGCGGCGATGCGCGTGCCCGCCAGCCGGCCTTGCGGCAGCTTGATCAGCAACGGAATATGCGTTTCCGGCTCATACAGGTTGTTGCCGTGCACCATCGCGCCGTGCTCGTCGAACGATTCGCCGTGGTCGGCGGTGATGATCACCAGCGCATCGTGGTAACCCGGCAGCGCAGGCAACAATTCGCTGAAATATGCATCCAGCGCGGCGACCTCCGAATCGTACGCCGCGCGCAAATGCGGCACGACCGCCTTGTGCTTTTTGAAAAATCCGTCGCGTTGCAGGTTGCCCAGATCGTGCGAGGGCAACACTTCCAGTTGCTTCCTCCAGTCCGGATCGTACTCGTCGATGTACGGCTGCTGCGGCATGTACGGATGATGCGGGTCGAAGAAGAACAAAAACGTGAACACCGCCTGGCCGAATCGTTGCTCGCCGGTCAGGCGCGGCAAGAGCCCGGCCCACGAGCCGGCCACGGCCTGTCGCGGCGCGAACTCGTGCACGACGTACTCGTCGAAGCCCTGGGCGAACCCGTATTTTTCGGCCAGGTGCCCGTTGGCGCTGATGCCGTAAGTGCGATAGCCGGCGTCTTTCATCGCCTCGGCCAACGTCGTGTAGCCGTTGTTGAGCGTCTGCTGGCTCAGCACGCGGCCGTATTCCTGCAGCGCCTTGGTCGTGCCGTGATGGAATGGATACAAACCGGTCATCAGGCTGGCCATGCTCGGCACCGTCCAGCTCGACGGCGCCAGGCAATGCTCGAAGACCACGGCTTGTTGGGCGAATCGATCCAGCGCGGGCGTCGGGCGCTTGCCCCCGTAACAACCGAGCGCATCGACCCGCAGCGTATCCACGGCGATCAGATAGACCGGCATCGGCGGCGGTCCGGTCAACTTGGAACAGCCGACGCACACCGCCAGTGCGACCAGCAGCCACACAATTCTTTTCACGCAGCCCCCAAACGAACAAGACCACCTATCATGTACAGGATTTTACCTGGCGGACCAAGGGGGGTTACTCGATTGTGGACGCCGGACTTGCCGGCGGCGCGCTCGGCGCTTCCTCCGTTGTGGGTGAGGCCTCTTCCGGCGCGGGCGACGTTTCGTCCGTCGGCGTCGGCTCCGGCGTCGGCGCGGGCGTCGGCGCGGGCGCGGGACTCAGTTTCTCCAGCCAGAGGCAATAGCCGCCCTGCTGGCTGGTGAAGCACAGTTGATCGCGCAACGTGTCCAGCGTCAGGTAGCGCACGCGGCGACCGACTTTCATCGTCCAGACGCTTTCCAGGCTCTGGCCGGCGTAAGCGGTGATCGTGCCGGCGAAGAAGTTGCCGACGTACACCAGCTCGCGCCGGGCGTCGAACTGCATGTACCGGCCGCCCTTGAACAGCGGCACCATGGTTTGCGGCTCGAAGGTGTCGGCGTCGAACGCCTGCAGCTGCCGCCCGAACAGCGAGGTGACGAACAACCGCCGGTTTTCGCTGTCGAGGGCGAGGTTGTAAATCAGCAGACCGAAGCCCACCGGCGCTTTTTTCTCCACCTTGCCCGTGTCGCCGCCGATGCGCACGAGCTCGCCGCCCATCGTCACGGCCACCACATCGTGCCCATGGTGATAATCGATGACCATGTCGGTCACCGAATTGCCCAACGTCACGCCGGCGCCGGAATCGGCCAGCGTCGAGGCGCGCAGCACATGCAGCATGTTCGTGTTCGAGGTGGCCACGTACAAGCGGTCCATGCGGCGATCGAGCCGCAGCAGGCCGACGCGCACGCCGTCCATCCCTTCGCTTTTAATCGGGCGCTTGAGCCGGTGCGGATCATACACCATGATCTCGTTGCGGCCCATGTTGCCCACGTAGATCATGTTGGCGGCGCAGTCGAGCGCGACGTTGTCGGTCGTGCCGCCGGTCATGGGGATCTTGCGGTTCTTGCCGGTCGCCGGATCGATGAAGGTCAGGCCCGAACGGAAGGTGAACTTATTGCCGACCATGAATTCCTTGCCGTCGCAGGTGGGCGTCAGAAAACGCGTGTTGCCGCCCAGGGCGCGCACCCAGCCGCGGCGCTGGCCTTCGTATTCGAACACCTTGCGCGCCGCCGGATGATCGCGCACCTCGGCATGGCCGCCAACGTCGAAATAGAAGGTCACCCCGTGCGCGATGAGCATCGCCATAATCACGCTGATAACCAGCGGAAAACGCGGGAAATTGTCGCGGTCCGGCAGCCGGAAATACAGCGCCATCAGGCCCATCGCCAGCGCCATCGAGACGGTGCGCCCCAAGCCCATCGGCACCATGTGAATCAGGACGATCACCGCGACGACCGCGAAGGTCCACCAGCGGAATTTCTTCCAGTTCAGCACCAGGAAGGCGATCGCGATGATCCAGGTCAGAAAGGTGTAGAAGCCGAAAAAGCGACCGACCACCACGTTGGTCACCGCCAGCCCGAACAGGCTGCCCGCGCCGATCAGCGTGCCCACCCACCAGGCGACGCGATACCGCTTGACGCGCAGGACCGGATACCCGAAGGCGAGAAACAACAGCAACAAGAGCACCAGCGGGGCCTGCCCCTGGCGAGATCGGAAGAGCACACGTCTGAACTCCAGTCACCGAATACGATC
>CALBTQ010000096.1 GCA_937967875.1 uncultured Pseudomonadota bacterium | reverse complement strand
CCTCCACGACGCTCTCCCGATCTGGCGCATGCTGCCGTCGGCGTGCACAGCGACGGGAAAGCGCTCGGCCACACCGGCGCGCGCGGTGACGGTCGCGGTCATGAACCGCAGCGCGGTCCACAATGGGCTCGTAGTCGTTTCGCCGGCCTCGGCGACGCGCACGACCGGTGCGAAAGGCATGATCGCGGGCCGGTTCAGCATCGCGCTCACCCGTTGCGCCGTGGCCGGATGCTGCGCGGAAAACAGAATCGACCGCCGGCCCAGCGCGCGCGGACCGAATTCCAGGCGGCCGTCGACCAGGCCGATCGCTTCGCCGCGCGCGAGCAACTCGGCCAGCAGTTCATCGGTCGCGTCATCCAACGGCAGCAGGCGCGAGTCGGATCGTTGGGCATCGGCGGCGGTCAACTCCCGTGCGGCGGGCCCTAAAAACGGATTGAAGAGCGATGCGCGCGGCAACGGATCTTCCCCGGCCAGTGCCGCGCCCACGCACAGGCCGCCGTCGCCCATGTGCGCAAACACGAACAGGTCGTCGACCGCGCCGCTTTCGCCCACGACCTGGTTGAGTTTCACGTTGGCGAACAAGCCGCCGGCCAGGCACAACCGGCGCGCGCCGCTGCGGGCAAGCCAGTGGGAAACGAACCGCCCGACGTGCCGTTCGAGGCATTGCTGCAAACCGGCGGCGACGTCTTTGGCGGAAAATCCGGCCAGGGCGTCGTGCAGCCGGGCGTATGTAGGAAAGCGGCGAAAGCGGATTTCGTCGTCCGCGTCGGTCAGCAGCGTGGCGAAGATCGGCGCGGTCGCTTCGGGATTTCCCCGCGCGGCCAGCCCGGCGGTTTTGCCCTCGTCGCCCTCGACGAAGCCCAGGTGCGCGGTCGTCAGGCCGTACAGCAGCGCCAGGCTGTGCGGATACGCGCTCCCCTGCAACGGCGTCAGCGCCGGTTCGCGCCACCGCCACACGGTCGCGCTGCGCCCGTCGCCGAACGCGTCCATCGTGACGACCAGCGCGTCGGCGAAGCCGGAACAACAGGCCGCGCCCAGCGCGTGGGCTCGATGATGGTCGACCAATTCCGGCGCGACGAAAATACCCGCTTCGTGCAAGCGCCGGCGCAGGGCGTAAAGCGACAATCGCTCTTCCATCGCGGCCAGCCATGGACGTTGCGCCACGGCGTTTTGCCAGATCATGCTCAAGCGATTGGCGCGGCGGTTCATCGGTTGGCACGGGTCGGTTTGGCGATAGCGGCGGTCCAGCAGGCGATGCAACGCGCGGCCGCTTCGTTCGGCGACCAGCACCCGGTGCACGTCGCGCGCGTCCAGGCCCGCGTCGCGCAGGCAATAGCGGATCGCCGCGCGGGGAAAACCGGCCTGTCGTTTGCGCCCGGTCAATCGTTCCTCGCTGACGGCGGCGACGATCCGCCCCGCGTCGAGCAGGCACGCGCCGGCGTCGTGGCCGTCGTTGACCCCCAGCGTCGTCATGAGTCGCGACCCGAGCAGAAGCGGCGCGGGCACAGCACGCCGGCCAGACCCAGCACAGCGGCCAGCGGGTAAACCAACGCGGGGCCGACCGAAACGTGCAGCGCCATCGCCAGGCCGAAGCTGAACACGGGCAGCAGCAAAACGCTGAAAAACACGGCCCAGGCGAGCGTTGGCCACGATAAGAGCCGGCCGGTCAGCACGCGCGCGGGCAGCAATCCGGGCAGGACGAACAACAACGGCGCACTCACCGGCAACAGCCAAGACACGGGCGGTCGATCCTCCGTCTCGGCCCGGCCGCGTTCGCCGCGCCGACTTTGCTTGAATTAATTGAGTGTACCATCTACTTTGGTGCTAACATCCTAGCATAGAGTCAGGGGAGAATGAACGCGCACACCGGCGAGATTCGGGTTCTGCTTGTCGCGCCGCACTACGCGCGGCGCATCAGCCGCGTGGCGCAGACGACGATCGGTCCGCCGCTGGGCCTGGCCTATCTCGCCGCCGGTCTGGAACGACGCGGCATTGCCGTGAAGATTCTCGACGCCAACGCCGAGCGCCTGACCGACGAGCAGACCGTTGCGCGGATTGTGCGCGCCGCGCCGCAGGTGGTCGGTTTTACAGCGGTAACGCCGACGGTCGATCAAGCGGGCGCGCTGTGCGCGGGTGTGCGGCGGCAATTGCCGGAAACGCTGACGATGATGGGCGGCATCCATCCGACGATCCTCCCCACGCAGACTCTGGAGAAGTTCCCCGCGTTGGATCTCATCGTGCGCGGCGAAGCCGATCAGCGCCTGGCCGAGCTGCTCATGGGTTGGGCGGAGGGCCGGCCGTGGCGCGAATTTCCGGGCGTTTCGTTTCGCGACGAGAACGGCCGTGCGGCGTCCACGCTCGACGCGCCCCTGGTCGAGAACCTGGACGCGCTGCCCTTGCCCGCGCGGCATCTGTTGCCCATGCACCGCTACCGCAGCCCGGACGGGGACCGGTTCACCACCATGGTCGGCACGCGCGGCTGTCCGCAAAACTGCATCTACTGCAGCGTCGGGCTCGCCTTCGGCCGCCGCCTGCGCCTGCGCGATCCGCAGCGCATCGTCGCGGAAATGGACGAATGCCGCGCTCGGTACGGCACGCGCGTGTTCGGCTTTATCGACGATACGTTCACCAGCGAGCGCGACTGGGTGGTGCGCTTGTGCGAGGCGCTGCTCGCCGCGCCGACCGGTGCGCGCTGGTTTTGCCTGACGCGCGTGGACAAAGTCGATCCGGAATTGCTGCGCCTGATGCGGCGCGCCGGCTGTTACAAGGTCGAGTACGGTATTGAGTCGGGCGATCTGGACGTGCTGGCTTTTTTGCAAAAGGGCATCGAGCCGCGACAGGCGCTCGACGCCTTCCGCTGGACGCGTGAGGCCAAACTTGACTCCATGGCGTTCGTTATGCTAGATCGGAAGAGCACACGTCTGAACTCCAGTCACCGAATACGATCT
>CALBTQ010000095.1 GCA_937967875.1 uncultured Pseudomonadota bacterium | reverse complement strand
CCACCGAGATCTACACTCTTTCCCTACACGACGCTCTTCCGATCTCGCAACGGGCGCAAGGTGCTGGCCAAACACAACGCCATTTTCGACCTCATCGCCCAGACGGCGGTGAGCGCGATCGACGAAGCCGAAACCGAACTGCTGCGGCGCGCGATGCTCAAGCTGCTCAACGTGTTCTAACTCCTGCGGGAAAGGAAACGCCGATGTTCGACCTGCTGATCCTGGACGCCACCATCGTCGACGGCACGGGACAAAGCCGCTACGTCGCCGATCTCGCCGTCAAAGACGGGAAAATCGCCGCCATCGGCCGCCTTGCCGGCGTCCCGGCCGCCCGCACCGTCAAAGCCAAAAAAAAGGTGCTGTGCCCCGGGTTCATCGACCTGCACTGCCACACCGATATGGCGATCTACCGCGACGATCACGAGACGATGGTCGAACCGCTGCTGCGGCAGGGCATCACCACCTTCGTCGGCGGCAACTGCGGCATGGGCATGGCGCCGCTGCCCGAACAAAACCGCGACTTCAACTACGCCTATTACGAGGGCTTCACCGCGCGCGATCTGCGCCCGGAAATCAAGTGGTCCTCCATGGGCGAATTCATGGATTACCTGGAAACGCAAGGCGTGGCGATGAACACCGCGCTGCTGGCCCCGCACGGCATCTTGCGCATCGGCGCGGTCGGACCGGAAACGCGCCACGCGACGCCCACGGAAGTCGGCCTGATGTCCCGCTGGCTCGAAGAAGCGCTCGACGACGGCGCGATCGGCCTGTCCACCGGGTTGCAGTATTTCCCCGGCTCGCAATCGGAGACCTCCGAGCTGATCGACCTGGCGCGCGTCGTCGCCCGCAAACGCGGCGTGTTCACCAGCCACCTGCGTTCGTACTCGGCCACCTTGCCCCAGGCGATCGACGAAGTCGCCACTATCGGGCGCGAGGCCGACGTCCCGGTGCAGATCAGCCACCTGTTCTGGATTCCCGACGTCAATCCGGCGATCAACAAGCTGACCAATTACGCCGCGCAGATCGGCAGCAAAATCTACGAACACGTAAAAATCCCCGTCCCCTTGGACGGCGCCGCGGCGCAGATCCTCGCCGGCATCGACGACATGCGCCGTGACGGCCTGCGCATCGGCGTGGACGCCATGCCCACCAGCGCCGGCTTCACGCACCTGATCGCCTTCTTCCCGCCCTGGGTCATCAAGGGCAAGAGCATGGGCGAGATTCTCGACAAACTGCGCGATCCGAAAATCCGCAAGAAGATCCGCCGCGACATCGAAAAGGGCGACACCAAAGCCTGGCCGCACGACCAGAACGACACCTGGTCGATGAACTTCTTCAAGATCATGGGCTGGGGATCGGTATCGGTCATGAGCGTAACCAGCGCCAAAAACAAGCACCTCGAAGGGCGCAACATGGTCGAAATCGGCCGCAGGTGGAAGATGCACCCCTTCGACGCCGCCTGCGAACTGCTCCTGCAGGAAAACGGCAAAGTGCTCGTCTTCGAAACGCTGACCCACCCGGGCGACGATTTCGTCGAGCGCAGCCTGTTCGCCTCGATGGCCGACCCCAACGTCGCGATCGTCACCGACGCGATCATGATGGGCTTCGGCCGCCCAAGCCATCTGTTCTACGACTGCTATCCCAAGTTCTTCCAAAAATACGTGCGCGAACTGGGGATGATCAGCCTGGAAGCCGGCGTGCGCAAATGCACCGGCCTGCCCGCCGACAGCATGGGCCTGCCCAAGCGCGGCTACCTCAAACGCGGTTACGCCGCCGACCTGGTGCTGTTCGATCTCGATAAAATTTGCACCAACTCGACCACCGAACAGCCGGACGTCTTCCCCTCGGGCATCGACCTGGTGATCGTCAACGGGCAGATCGCCGTCGAGGGCGACGCGTACCACGGCGGCAAGCGTTACGGACAATTGATCCGGCATTGAACAAACCCGCCCGCTTCGGTGTCTTGACTTGCAGAGGGGAGCGAAATACCATCGCTCCGGAAAATGCAAGGAGGCCAGCGTGAGTCCCGGATTCAAAAAACTGACCACCATCCTCGGCGGCCTGTTGGTCCTTATGGGCGCGTGGTTTTATCTGGACATGCCCAATCCGAAGATCGCCGGTCTGGAACGGCCGCAATTGACGCTGTCTTCCGGCGATGAAGCCGCCGCGCCCGGCGCCCGTCCGGCGGCGGTGCGTCCCGGCGGCGCAACCAACGTACGCAAACCGGCGCGTGCGACCTCGCCGTCGAACCGGAAATCGATCCGCGATCGCCGCGCCAACCGTGCGCGCACCCGCTTGGATCGTCTGAACAAAAGCAGCGAAGAGGCCGCCGGCGGTTCCGGCGAGGAAGCCGGCACGCCGCGCCCGCGTCGCCCGGTGGTTCGTCCGCAAAGCATGAAACGCCGCACGGCTCCGATGAACGCCGCCTCCGGCGCGCTCGGCCAGGAAGCCGGCGAGATGGAAGGCCTTGAGGAACTGCCGCCCGAGGATGAAATGCCCCTGGACGAAGGCGAAGGCGAAGTGCCGCCGGAACAATACGAGCAAGACGGCGGTATGGAAGAGATCATGTAACTGTCAAATCGTTCGCACTGAAAAGCGGTCCCGCGCGGGCCGCTTTTTTTATGCGTATTCCTTTATTTATCAACGATATGACTATTCAAAAAAAGGTGGCATTCCGACCGGATTTATCGCTCGTTTATTTTAGAATTGGACCGATTATTCCACTTGACAATTTTTCAATTTATACCATTTAATTCAAATTCATTTTCCCGCCACCACAACGGAAAGGATGCCCCATGCGACTGTTCAGCCGTACCGCGGTACTTTGCCTGTTCCTGCTCATCACGTGGCTGCTTCCCCTGACGCCGTTGCTGGCGGAGGATTCCGAAGACGACGCAACCGAACTGCCCGAGGTGGTGGTCACGGCCGAACGCTCGCCGATCGACCTGGCCGACGCGGCGCGTTCGGTGTCGCTCGTCACCGCGCAGCAGATCGACGAACGAATCGCGCGAACCGTACCCGAATCGTTGCGCGCCACCGCGGGCATTCTCGTCCAGCGCACCAACCTCGGCGGCGGCGCCCCGTTCATTCGCGGACTCGTCGGCAACCAGGTGCTGATCCTCATCGACGGCATCCGCATGAACAACTCGACGTTCCGCGGCGGCCCTAACCAGTACCTGAACACCATCGATCCGTTCTTCATCGACCAAATCGAAGTCGTGCGCGGCCCCGGCTCGGTGCTCTACGGCAGCGACGCCCTGGGCGGCACGATCAACATCATCACCCATCGGCGTAGCGACTTCTCCGAATCCTACGGCGTCAACGGCCGCCTGATGAACCGCTTCTCCACCGGCGAACGGGAAGTGACCGAACACGTCGGCCTCGAAGGAAACGTCGGGCAAACCGTGGGCATAACCGTCTCCGGCAGCCTGCGCCAGTTCGGCGACATCGATCCGGGCGGCAGCCAGCCGATGGAATCGCCCTACGGTTACGAAGAACAGGACCTGGCCGGGAACATCGATTTCCATTTCGGCGGCCACTGGATCTGGCAGCTCAGCGCGCAGCACGTGAACCTCGACAATGTGCCCAACTACGATCCGGACAACCCGAAAAACGTCTTTGAACCGCAGCGCCGCAACCTGTATTACACGCGCCTGCTGGCCGAGGACCTGTCGACCTACCTCGACCGCATCACGCTCTTCGCCTCCTACCATCGTCAGATGGAAGGCCGGCAGAAGATCAAGGCGGACGATCCGAACACCGAAACGCGCGACCTGGATGTCGTGGGCACCCTCGGCGGCGGCCTGCAATTGGAAACGCCGATCGGCGAGTGGGTGCGTTTCGTCTACGGCGGCGAGGTCTACCACGATTCGATTTCGTCCGAGCGCAACATCCACAACGTGGCCACCGGCCATGAAACGGAAAGCGACACGGCGCAGTTCCCCGACGACACGACCTTTATGTCCGCGGCGGGATACCTCGAAGCGCGGATTACGCCCACGTCCTGGATGAAAATGGTGCCCGGCGTGCGCTACAGCTACTTCGCGCCCAACGCCGAACTGGACGATCCGGAGCTCGGCGAGGTGACCATCGACGACACCATCGACGATTTCACCTGGTCGTATCACATGCTGTTTCGCCCGCATGAATATCACGGCATCGTGCTGGGCATGTCGCGCGGCTTCCGCGTGCCCTCGATCGACGACCTGACCAAACTGGGCAGCGAAGACGGCCGTTACGACGTGCCCAATCCCGACCTCGGCGCGGAAACGGCCATGCAGTACGAAGCCGGTTATCGCCTGACCCACCCGCGCGTTTCCGGCAGCCTGTTCGGCTTCTACACGCAGATCGACGACCTGATCATGCGCAAACCGACCACCTACCAAGGGCAATCGCAGGTCGGCGAAGACATCGTCAACCACAACGAGAACGTCGGCGAATCGTTCATCTACGGCGGCGAGGCGATCCTCAACGGCGTGATTCTGCCCCGGCGCCTGACCGGCGGCCTGCTGGGCTCGTACACCCTGGGGCAGAACGAAACCGACGACGAACCGATGCGCCGCATCCCCCCGGCGATGGCCTCGGCTTATTTGCGCTTGCTCATTCCCGAACAGCACGCCTGGCTCGAAGCGGCCACCGACATGGCCGCGACGCAGGATCGTCTGGCCGAGGGCGATAAAACCGACAGCCGCATCGGCCCGGACGGCACCGATCGCTTCGGCCTGCTGCACGTGCGCGCCGGCTTCACCGCGGGCGAGCATTTCATCATCAACATGGCGGCGGAAAACCTGACCGACGAGCCCTACAAGTACCACGGCTCCGGACCGTTGGAGCCGGGCCGCAACTTCAAAGGCCAGTTGCAGTTCGTTTTTTAACCGACCGACAAAAAGGCAGATACGACGGGGATGCGAGTTTTCGCGTCCCCGTTTTTTTACCGTGCATCATTCTCTTGTGTGCCACACTTTTGGCGAAGCCAAAGGTGTGCTGGTTCAAACAAGGCACAGCTTTCGCCTGACGGCGAAAACTATGGCACACAGAAAGACGGTCATTTTCCCGTGTGCCACACTTTTGGCGAAGCCAAAGGTGTGTGAATCGGTTACAGTCCGTCTTCTAACTGATTTCGCCCGAGAGGTAGGCTTTGGTGCGCGGATCCTTCGGGGCGTGGAAAATTTCCTCGGCCGGGCCGTACTCGACCAGTTCGCCCAGGTACATGAACAGCACGTAATCGGCGATGCGCCGCGCCTGCCGCAGGATGTGCGTAACGATGATGATCGAGTAGTTTTGCTTGAGCGCCTGGAACTGCCGCTCGATCAGCGTGGCCGACAGCGGATCGAGCGCCGAGGTCGGCTCGTCGGCCAGAATGATCTCCGGCTCGACCGCCAGCGTACGCGCCAACGCGAGGCGTTGCTGTTGGCCGATCGACAGCCGCGAGGCCGGCGCACCCAGACGATCCTTCACCTCGTCCCACAGGCCGGCCAGGCGCAGGTAAAACTCGACGAGCAAATCGCTCGCGCCCTTTTTCTTGCGCGCCCCCTCTTCCAGCGCTTGCTCCAGATCGAAATTCTCCACCTGGTGCAGCCGGATGAAATCGCCCAGGCGCGACAGCGACTTGAGGCGCTTCATGCGGTGAATGCGCGGGCCGAAGGTGATGTTGTCGTAAATGGACATCGGCAGCGGGAACGGCCGCTGGGAAAGATAACCGAGCTTCTTGCGCAGCTCCAGCACATTGGCCTTCGGGCCGTTGATGTCGTCGCCGTCGATGAGCACCTGGCCGTTCGTGCCGACCTCGTCGTAGAGGTCGGTCAGGCGGTTGAGGCTCTTGAGCAGCGTCGTTTTGCCGCAGCCCGACGGTCCGATGATCGCCGTAATTTTATGATCGGGAATATCCACCGTGATGTCGCGCAAAGCCGGTTGTTTGCCGTAAAAGACGTTCAGATTTTGAATGCTGATATGCGGCATGATCGTTCCCTACTTGATGATGTTCCGTGAAAAACGCGCGCTCAGCAGCCGCGCGACCAGGTTGACCAGCAACACGACCAGCAGCAGGATCAGCGCCGAGGCGTACGCGCGATCCTGCACCGCCGGCAGCGGCGTCAGAATCTGGAAAAACACGGCCAGCGGCAGCGAGGCTACCGGTTCGTCCAATGCTTGCGGAATGGAATCGGTGTAACCGGCGGTGAATAGAATCGACGCCGCGTCGCCGATGCCCCGCCCGAACGCGAGCATCGCCGCCGTGCACACGCCCGGCAGCGCCTGACGCAGCACCACCGAGAAGGTCGTCTCCAGACGCGTGGTGCCCAACGAGTAGGAAATCTCCTTCAACTGCATCGGCACCATGCGGATGATCTCCTCCATCGCGCGGGTCATGATCGGCAGCATCAGCAGCGACAGGGCGATAATCCCCCCCAGCAGCGACGCGCCAATGCCCAGGTACACCATGATCACGAAGCCGAAGGCGCCGTAAACGATCGAGGGCGTGCCCCACAGCACGTCCAGCGCCAGGCGCGTGACGCGGGCGATGCGCCGCGGAATGTACTCGCGCTGCAAGGCAAAGGCGATCGGCAACGCCAGCGCCAGCGAGATGATCGACGCTCCGCCGGTCAGCAGCAGCGAACCAACGATCGCGTTGGCCACGCCCCCGCCCTTGCCCAGGTAGTAACCGCCCTCGGGCAGCTTGATGATCATGTCAATGCTCATCGCCTTCGCGCCGCGCGCCACGATGATCACGATGATCGCCAGCAACGCCAGAAACACGGTGGCCAGCGAGGCGATCATCAGCGCCTTGAAGATTTTCTCCTCGATGATCTGCCGCCGCATGCCTTACCACCTTTTCTCGATGCGATACAAAATGACGTGCGCGACCAGATGGAAGCCGCCGACCACCAACAACAAAATCAACGCGGCCAGCATCAACGCCGAATCGTACAGCGGCACCGACATCATTTCGCCGTAGTTGTTGGCGATCAGCGCCGGCAGCGGATAGGCCGGATCGAACACCGAACGCGGTATCCGCGCCACGTTGCCGATAACCATCATCACCGCGATCGTCTCGCCGAACGCCCGCGCGAACCCCAGCACGATCGCCGAAAGCACGCCGTGCATGCTGTGGCGCAACACCACGTGCTTGATCGCCGCCCAGCGCGTGATGCCCAGCGCCAGCGCCGTTTCGCGCGCCTCGGCCGGCACCGAACGCAGCACCTCCATCGTCACCGAGATGATCACCGGCGCGACCATGATCGCCAGAATCACGCCGCCCGACAGCAGCGTATAGCCCGTGTTCTGCTTGCCCAGCGCCAGGCCGATCTCCCGCACGATCGGCACCACGACGATGATGCCGAACAGACCGTAAATGACCGAGGGAATGCCCGCCATCAGGTCGATGACGATGTGCGCGCTTTCCCGCAGCCGCCGCGGCGCATATTCGGCGAGGTAGATTGCCGCCAGCAAACACATCGGCACGGCCAAAACCATCGACAAAAGCGTGGCCTCGACCGTGCCGACGATAAACGGATAAAAACCGAACTCGCCCTTGAGCGGATGCCAACTCGACGAAGTCAGCAGATGCCCGAGACTTTTGCTCGCCAAAATGGGGCGCGCCTTGTATAGCAACCCCAGCGCCACCAGGAACACCAGCAGATTGGCGAACAGCACCGCGGCCTTCATGCTCCAGCCGGTGAGAGTATCTTTGGCCATCCGCCGCTTCATCGTCGTTCGCTTTCCCGTCCGGACCGCCTGGCGACGCGGTCCATGACCCGCAACTAATTACCCAGTTTCGCCAGCGCTTCCGCCAACTGCGCATCCGACAACTTGATGTAACCCACTTCGTCGACTAACTGCTGTCCGTCGGTGAGAATCCACCGCACGAAGGATTTGGTCGGCTCTTTGAATTCGGTCTTGGTCAGCAGGTTCAGATCGCGCGCCGGGGGCGAAGGATACGTGCCGCTCTGCACCGCCGCGATGGCCTTGGCTTTGTCGGTGATGTCCTCTTCCGGATCGATCTGGCCGTTGTCGTTGACGTCCAGCGAAATCACCACCAGCCCTTCCACCGGCTTGCCGGTCGCGGCGTCGAAGGCGTAGTTGAGATTGTTGAAGCCCAGAGCGAACGTGTCGCGGCGCACCGCTTCGGCCACGCCCGGGTCGCCGTACACGCCAACGCCCTTGAGCGCTTCCTGCGCGTTGCCGTCCAGGAACTTCGCCCAGGTTTCCGCCGCGCCGCAGGAATCGGACCGCGTGTAAAGCTGCACCATCTCCTTGACTTCCGTGCCGGAAATCTCGCCCCAGCTCAACTGCTTGCCCTGAATGTACAGATCCAACAGCGCCGGCTTCTTCAAACCCTTTTGGGCCAAACCGGCCGCGAGCGCCGGATTGCCCGCGTTCATCGTCGGGAACACCGCGTCCTTGGTCACCGGCACGAAGAAGCCGCCCTGCTCGAGCTCTTCCTTCTTGATGTCGCGCGACACCATGCCGATGTCCACCAGCCCGGCCAGCGCGTCAGCCGCGCCCTTGCCCGCTCCGCCCGCGGAAATATCGATGCGAATTTCCGGATGCAGCTTGCGGTATTCCTCGCCCCAGCGCACCATCATCGGGTAGAGCGCCCATGCGCCGGAAATGGTGATTTTTTCAACTTTTTTGGTTTCACCCTTCCCGCCCTGCGCTCCCGGCTGGCACGCGACGAACAGCGTCACGAGCATCGCCACGGCCAGCAACAGAACGCCACCTTTAACCAAACGGCCCGACAACCCGCCCAAATTCAACGACATGATGACGCCTCCTTGAAAAACAAAATTCGGACCAATGAGACTCCTATCATACTCCAATCGCACTCCTATTAGAGCCTTTTTATACTCTGATAGGAGTGCCGTCAATAAAAAAACGGTATCGACGAATTTATTTTTATGAAAGAATGGCGAAAATATCCCAGTTAAAACATAGGAGTTAGCGTCAGGTCATTTTATGAAAGGCGAATTATCACGAAAGGTTGTCTACCAATGGACCAAGCACAGGTCGGCCGGCGACTCTTCGGGAGCGAATCCCCACAGGCGATGTCCGCCGACAATCGCCTCGCCGTCTTCGACAATCGCCCCACCCAGCGCGGCGAACACCTGCTCGCCGTAGATGCGGTGGCCCAGATCGTTGGGGTGAATTTGGTCGAACAGGTATTCGTCCAGCAGCAGGTCAAGCGGAAAATACCCCATGATATCGGCAATTAATAGCTCGTCGTTTTGCGCCTCACGCCGGCGGATGTCGCCAAAAATGCCGGCGTTGACCAGGCGGAACAGAGGCCACATCTCCTCGCCGACCAGGTCGCGCCACAACGTGCAGTTGGCGAAGATCGGGTACACGACGTACACGATGTCGACATCGGGGTTGTAATTGCGAATTTCATCAACGATTTCGGTAATGTTGGCCAGCGATTGCTCGTACACAGCCGGGAAGGACTGGATCTTCTCCCACAACTGTTCCCAGGTGAACGGCGGCGTGCCGAAATGATCCCAGAAATCGTTGCCGATCAGTGTAAAGGTGATCAGATCGGCGTCGGCGAGATGCGGTTCCAGGTCGCCCCAAAACGCGCCGCCCGGCGCCCAATGACCGGTCTGCGAACCGAGCACCGCCACGTTCGTCAGCTCCACTTCAGCGAAATTGCTGAGGTATTCCGCCACCCACTGCGGGTAGGGCTTGTCGGAACCATACACGCTGTTCGAATCGCCGAAGGTGACCATCTTGATGTACCCGGCATCGATCGCCTCGCGCAGATGGCGCGGTTGGTTGTGGCTGGTGCACACCGGCGCGGGGTCGCCATCGAGCTGCACATCGATCAGATACATACCGTCGGGCACGTCGAAAAAGACGAAATCGCCGTCCTCGTTCGTTTTGGAAACGCGCAGATAATCAGGGCCGAGCATCTCCAGGTAGACATCGGCGAGCGGTTCGTCGCGCCAGTCGTGACGTTGATAATTGAGCGTCCGCGCGTTTTCGTTGACGTCGCGGTAGATCGTCCCGTCGATCGACACGGCTGCGGCCGCTCCGGCCCAGGCAAGGCAGAGCAATGAAATTACCACCGAAATCAACAACTTGCGCATATGTCACTCCAACGGTCACCAACGGCGGCGAGCAAGCATTATTGAGATGTCGGGGCCTCGTGTCAAGAGTTGAGTTCGATGGCGAGGCAGGGTGTCCATAAAAGATCGGAAGAGCACACGTCTGAACTCCAGTCACCGAATACGATC
>CALBTQ010000094.1 GCA_937967875.1 uncultured Pseudomonadota bacterium | reverse complement strand
GCGTCGCGTCGTCGTCATCGTCGATTTGATCGTCGTCGGCTTGATCGTCGTCGGCCTGGTCGTCATTATCGTCACTATCGTCGTCGCTCGATCCACACGCGACCGGCAGCACGCACGCCAAGAACGCCATGAAAAGTAACAGCGCCATACGCATTGGCATCATCCCGCAGCTCCGTAAAAAGGCTGAACCGTACGCTACCGATCGCCCCCGCACGCGTCAAATGCAAACGGCTTTATCGCTTCGACGCGGCGATGCCGATCGCTTGCAGTTCCTGCAGCACGCGCTGAACTTCGCTTTGGCTGTTGGTTTTGAAAATGCGCACGCTGCCGCCGCGCCAGGACAGATCGAGCACCCGCATCAATCCGCGCGAGTGATCGAACAGGTCGATGCCCGCCCCGGCCCGCACCTCGGCGAGCGGACAAAGCACTTCCCCCTCGCGCCGCCGCAGCACGCCCTGCCGTAAATCTGCGACCAGCGTGTTGCTCACCTGCTCCCACGGTTGACGCCGCCGCCGCAGGTAGGTTTTCACCAAGAGGATGCTCGCGGTCAGAAACAATGCGAACAACCCGCCCAACACAGCCGCGCCGATCAACGCGCCGGACTCGCCCGGCCGGTAGAACGAGATCGGCAAAATCACCGCCCAGACGCCCGCGAACAGCGTCAGGCCGCCGAAAATCCACGCCGCGATCGCCACGCCGAACGTGCGCCGGTAGAGAAAAAACACCTCGTCGCCCGCGCGGCGGATCTCAAAACCCGCACCCTGGGCCATCATCCGACTGGACGCCATCGCTCGCCTCCTTTTGTCCGGTCGTCGTTGATCGTGATCCATCATTATCGGCCACACCGCGCCATGAAATGCAAGACCAACCAGGTTGTCACTATCATTCCGCATTCGCCACTCGCCATTCGCCATTCCGCATTGGTTAAGGTCATGCTAAACTCGTCGCAAACGATATATGGAGTCAGCGATGAAAAAGACGCTCGTGTTTTTGGCCTTGCTGTCCTTGCTGTTGATCGCCGCGCCCGCGATTGCCGAGCAGGCGCCGACGATCCAACTGCCCGCGCCGCAGACCGACGGCGGCCGTCCGCTGATGCAGGCGCTTAAAGAGCGTCGGTCCAATCGCGAGTTCGCCGGCGACAAGCTGCCGCTGCAGGTGCTCTCCGATCTGCTGTGGGCCGCCGACGGCATCAACCGGCCCGACGACGGCCGGCGCACCGCGCCCTCGGCGATGAACTGGCAGGAGATCGACATTTACGTCGCCATGACCGAGGGGCTGTACCTATACGAACCCAAAACACACAGCCTGAAATTGATCGTCGCGCAGGACCTGCGCCGTAAAACCGGCAAGCAGGGCTTCGTCGACGACGCGCCGGTCAATCTGATCTACGTGGCCGACCACAAGCGCATCGGGCTGATGACCAAGGCGGTCACCTCGGCCGAAGACCGCGCGCTCTACACCGCCGCCGACACCGGCTGCATCGTGCAGAACGTCTACCTCTTCTGCGCCTCGGCCGGCCTGGCGACCGTCGTGCGCGGCTGGATCGACCGCGACGACCTGGCCAAGGCGATGAACCTGCGCGACGACCAGAAAATCATCCTGGCGCAAACGGTGGGTTATCCGAAGAAGAAGTGAGGTGGGATTAGGTTGCCTCTATCGTAGTTACTTTACCTGCATTCTTTCTAGTCATCCCGACCATACCCAAGTCATCCCGACCGTAGCGGAGGGATCCCTTTTCCTGTCATCCCAAACTTGATTGAAAAAATCGGGGACATGATTCCTTCGTGTCCCCGCATTTTAAGTACTCAATCCCTACCGGCCGCCGAGTCGGAATTTAGGAATTCATATAAGTATTATAGCCCCTATTAACGATTTTTGGGGATCGGGCTTTTAACATGTGTCAAAGCTCAGCCCACGCCTACACCCATCAAACCGAATACGCGATTTGGGGATCGGGCACAGGTGACCCGGCCGGGCCGCCGGGAGCGCGACGTTCGTCGGCGGGAGCGACTGCCTTGGGGGCGCATCGTGCCGCGTTATCTGCCGCCGTATTTGCCGACCCTCAATCCCAGCGAGCGGCTGTGGCAAAATCCGAAAACCGACTGCTTCTTCGCCTTCCCGGTTCACTCACCAGAGGATCCGACCGACCGCCTAGCTTTTGGGCTGCGTCATTACCGGGAGCATCCGGACGCGCGTCAGTCGATCCCTTGACTGAATTATCCGATTTCTTCGATCAAATAATTCATTTCAAGGAGCGCCGTAATTGTTCCAACAATCTGTCAGGATCGCTTCGAATTCGTCGCAGCTTGTTTCCGCGGCGAGACCCGCGCAGGCACAGGACATGTAGGCGTCCAGGTCCTGGTATTGATCGGCGCCGTTTTCGCATGATTCAACGCATTTATCGACGCTGTCCCACGGCGTCCCGCACTCGATGGACCGCGTGCAGAGTTCCGTAAAGGTGCAGTCGACATTGTCATCGTTCGCATCGTCGTCGCCGAAGTCGTCGTCGTCATCGTCGTCGTCGGAGTCATCGTCGTCATCGTCGTCGCCGCAACCGATTAAGCTTAAACCGAGTGCGAAAAACGCGAGGATGACAAATATCACCGCAATAGAGCCGATCTTCATGTTGACCTCCTGCCCTCATGTTTATATGATTTTCATTTTTGCAAAGAGTTGTTTTATTGAATAAGATCGAACACATCGTCGCGATCGTCAAGCGGAAAAAATAGGATTGCGCCCATATGTGTCGGATATCGTCCAGACAATCATAAACGGCGGCATGCCGAGCGGCCTAACGCTAACCCGCCGGAACGTGCCGACAAAAAGGAAACACTTTTTAAAGGTTATAACTTTTATGTTTAACTATTGCCGCACAAGGCAAGTCAATCTGGAGGGAAACTCAGTCCATGGCATTGTCGATGAATTGGCAATGCGCCTCGGGAGTTCGGGCTCGATGGGCTTTAGATCGGAAGAGCACACGTCTGAACTCCAGTCACCGAATACGATCT
>CALBTQ010000093.1 GCA_937967875.1 uncultured Pseudomonadota bacterium | reverse complement strand
AATCCCGTCCGCCCCTGCGGGGCTTTGGCGGTCCGGGCGGATCAATTCGAAAGTCAGGAGGCGGCGGTCGATTTTTTCCGCAGGGTCAGCCACAACAGGCCGAATCCCGCAAATACCAGCAGCGACGCGAGGAAATGATCGCCCAGGCCGTGCCAGCCGGCGGCGGGAAAGATCACCTGCTCGGCGGGATGAACCGGAAATCCTTTGATGTCGTAAAAACTGTAAATGTACTCATTGACGAAAATCAGCGACGCGCCCAACGCGAAAACGGCGACCGTCAGCAGCCCGCCCAATTCGCGCCACGCGCCAGCGCCTTCCCCCGGTTTGATCACGCGCGTCGCGGTCAGCGCCAGCCCCAGCGACACGGCCCACAGGGCGAGAAAGCGGAACACAGGCACGGTTACTTCATGATGCAATCCGGTATCGTCGGCCGAATAGAAGAAGGTCGGCCCGGTCGCGATCGCCCAGCCCGCGCTACCGATGGCGGCCAGCAACAGCAACAATGCGCCGACGAACCGCAGCAAACTCATTTATCCTTCTCCCCCCACCGCCACCACGCGGCCAGCGCGGCCAGCATGCCGGCGGCCAGCAAGGCCGTCGTCAGCGGATCGGCCTTGGGCAACGCGTCGCGCGCGAAAAATTCACCGAGCTGCGCGGGCGCGACCAGCAGGCTGTAGAGCACAAGTTTCAGCGCCTCCAGCCCGGCGATCAGCGCGATCAGCGCCGCGATCCGTCGCGTGAATTCGCCGAAATCGCCGAATTTCAAACGCACCCGTTCGAGAAATTCCAGCGGTCCGATAACGATTTGCAGGCCGCCGACGGCGATGAAAAAGGTGAGCAGTCCCAGCAGGATGATCTGCACCGGGTAAATCAAATGCACGCCGACGTTGCCGGCGGTTTTCGGCAGGCTGTGCAGTTGGTCGAACCATTCGCCTTCGTACAGCGCGAAGGAATACATAAAACTCATCGCGCTGACGATCATCAGGATCACGAAGAGGATCAAATACAACAGCAGCCAGGCGGTCAGCGGCACCAGCAACGCCTTGGCCAGCCTGCTTTCGCTTGCCTCCAGGCGCTGAAACAGCTTGCTTTCGCGAATCAGGCGATGCGAGGCGATCAGGCGCAGCAACAGGAACGCCGCACCGAGCACCACGACGAAAATCAACGCCAGCAAAACGAGCATGATCCACTTCACGGCGATACTCCATCTGTCAAATCGATCCGTTCGCGTTCGTCGAGCGACGCATCCAACCTGACAATCTGCGCGGTGGAATCCAGGCCGACCAGCAAGGTTGCTCCATCGGTCGCCAACGCATGCGGCGCGCCGGTCAGGCGGCGTTCCAACGCGATGCCGCCGTCGAGCGGATCCAGCGCCAGCAGGCGATCGTGCACTCGGTCGGCGACGACGATCCGTCCCTCGAACCAGGCGATGTCCACCGGACCCACGCCCGTTTCGGTGCGCCAGATGTTCCCGCCGTTGTCAAGCCGAAACGCCTCGACCACCCCGCCTTGCGCACTGGCCAGCACGAGACGATCGCCCCACAGCAACGCGCCGGTCGGCCGCGGCGGCGTGGCGGCGCGCCAAAGGACTCGCCCCGTTTTGCGGTCCAGACAATGGATCGATTCGGCCTGATCGTTGACCACATACAAGTTATGTTGGGTCGCCAGCACGCGCCAGATGCCGGCCGACTCCTCGTGCCACACCTCGTCTTCGTACTTCCACGGCGCCGGCCGCACCAGCAAAAGCGACCGCGGCAGCTCCTTTTCGAAGTAGTAAACCATCCACTCGTACCGCGAGTATTCGGGCATATAGAAAACGTCTTTGTCCTTATCGGCAATCCGATGCTTATTGTGCCCGATCACCCACACGCCGTCATCCTCGGCGAGCACGCCGGTCAACACATACTTGTGCGGAAAACTTGTCGGAATCCCCATGCGCCCCTCAGGGCTTAAACTGCCGATCTGCCGCGCGAAGAGTCCCAAAATGAACGCTCCGCCGCGCCCGTCCGGCTCCAGTTGAATGGGATTGGGATACGCGTGATTGATTACTTTGCCCTGACGCCAAACGCTGATTTCGTTGCGATACAACCGCGCCGCCGCAATGCCGTCGCGTAAAACGATCAGATCGTTGACGCCCCCGTTTCGCTGCGCACGCGACCAGACCACCGCGCCGTTGTCCAGGGCGACGAAAATCGCCGCGGCCGTCAGCAGCACCGCGAGGAAAAAGAAAAGGCGCCCGTCAAGCAGGCGCCTTGTTGATCCGTTGTCGTGGTTCATGAACCCACTTCCGCCATCCGACGGACCGTTCATCCGCCGACGGAGCGGAGCCGATTATACCGAGTCGTCGTCGTCGTCGTCATCGTCGTCGGTCGTCGTGGAATCCTCATCGAGATCTTCAGCGGTGAACCTGTACTTCACTTCGTCATTGTCCACGCCGATGCTGGCCGACAGAACATAGGTCATCGACTCGCCGCAAGTGTTGGGCAGCGGCAGGCGATACTTCACCTGGCTCAGACCGCGGTCGTTGGTGCGATCGTAGAAGGGATTGGGCAGCGGCGGAATTTCGCCGGGCACATCGCCCAATTCATACAGTTCGCCGCCGACGATTACCCACTCGACCTCGACTTCGTTCATCGGGTAGGAAACCTTTTCGGTTTCACCGGCTTCCGTGGTCGCCGGACCGTTGACGAACGCGGTCACAATATAGCTCATCCAGCCGCAACGACCGTCTTTGGACTGCAGGTAAATCTGCACCTGGTTGTAGACGGAGTCTTTTTCGCAATAGTCGACCCAGCCGTCGTAGGTGTCGCAGGCCTGTTCGGAGCACTGAGCAACGCAGGTTTCCGGCGCTTGGCCGCCATTGGTACAAGCGTCATAGCAGTCCTCGTACCGCTGATCGACATCGCCGTTGACGGAATTGCCCAGTTGCAGCGTCTGCTCGCAACCGTTGACGCAGTATTCACGGTACGCGTCATAGCAGCTGCCCGGCACATTAATACCGCCCATGCAGTTGAACGTCCATTCCTGGTCTTCCGGAAGGATAACCGACGACCCGGCCGGAGCCAACACAGGGTCGGTTTCGCCGCAACTCGCGACGTAAACCAGCGTCACCAGGGCCAGGACGCCGAAAGTAGCAAGCAGGTACCGTTTCATCAAGGCCTCCTCCATTCGAGTTCATACCTCGAAAGGGATCTCAAATTCTTCTGGGCCTATCCGGCCTTCGAATCTATTTTACCACTCTTTCCGCCGATTCAACATCGGCGCCATAGCCACCGACCGACGTTTTAGACGGCCGGACGATCCCTCACGATGCGCGGCGTGATGAAGATCAACAATTCGCTGCGCTTCTGCACATGTTCCCGATCGCGGAAGAAGATGCCCAGCACCGGGATCCGCGACAGCCAGGGCACCGCCAGTTCGGTGCGGCTTTCCTCTTCGGTGAAGATGCCGCCGATGACCGACGTTTCGCCGTTGCGCACCAAGACTTCGGTGATGGCTTCTTTTTTATCGATCGCCGGGTCGCCGGTGGACGTCGGAATCGACGTATTCGGCGCGTTCTTGGCGATTTCGATCTTCATGATGATCGACTCGTCGGCGGTCACGTGCGGAGTCACCGTCAGATTCAAGTTCGCTTCGATGAAGCTCAGCGAGGTTTCACCCTGCTGACGAATCTGGAACGGGATGCTCACGCCCTGAGTGATGCTGGCGGTCTTGTTGTCCAACGTGGTCACTTCCGGACGGGAGATCACTCGGCCTTCGCCGCGGGTTTCCATCGCCGACAACTGGAGGTCGAGGGCGAAGGTTTCGTTGATCGAACCCATGGTGATGCCCAAACCGCCGCCGGCGCCCAGGCCGATCGGCGCGGGCAGGTTGACCACGTAGTTGGCATTGTTCAACGAGGGGATCGTATTACCGCTCTGGGTCGTGCCGACGCCCGAGGTGGTCGCCGTGTCGCCGGACTGCTGGCCGGTGACGTCCGAACCGGTAATGTTTACCGAATTGGGGAAGCTCATACCGGTCGGGTTGCCGTGGGCCGCGTCGGCGATGTAGCGACCGCCCCACTTGATGCCGACTTCGCGCGTGAAGTCGGTCGTGGCTTCGACGATACGAGTCTGAATCAAGACCTGAGGCGTCTGACTGTCGAGGCTGGCGATCAAGCGTTTGGCTTTCTTAATGGAGCTGTCGATATCCTGGATGATGATGATGTTGGTGCGAACATCAACACCGGCCACTCCGCGATTGGAGAGAATCGACCGCACCTGAGTCAGCAACTCGTTCGCGTCGGCGTAACTGACCGGCACCAAGGCCATGGTCATCGGCTCGAGCTGAATGTCGATCTGCTTTTGAGCCAACTGCGCCTGGCGTTCCGACGTTAACGTCTGAACCGGAGCGATGCGAATGATGTTGCCCTGGCGCTCGATGCCCAGTTTCTTGGTGCGCAGGATGATGTCCAGCGCCTGATCCCAAGGCACGTTTACCAGTTTGATCGTGATCTTTCCCTGCACATCGTCGCCCGCAACAATATTCAACCCGCTGACTTCGCTGATGATGCGCAGAACGGACTTAATGTCGGCGTCCTGGAAGTCCAGCGAAATCTTCTTTCCGAAATACTGCTGCTCCGTAGCGATCTCGTCTTCCGGAGTCGTGATGAATCCGCCCGTCTGTGCAAAAGCGGGTAAGGCCACCAAGAGCGCAACTAGGGCACCTAGGATCGCACCTCGAATCCAATGCCCACTGCTTCCTGTGTAGGTCGTGGCCATGCGTCGCCTCCTCGCTAATTTATGTATTGTACCAATACCAAAATCTATCGTTATTCCGTATCTTCCGGCCGTAACCGGATGGTCATTTCCACAGTTTCCGTTCCTTCGCTCGCCCAGGCGATGCGCGTTTCGGTGATGACCACCGCATCGGTGAGGATCGCCCGAATCGAGCCGCCGTTCTTACCGATCAGATCGCCGGTTTTGACCGTGTAGGATTTCCCGTTGGGATCCTCGAAAATGGCCAGCGGCGTTTCCGTACTCTGGATGATGCCCACCAATTTGAAGTAGCGCACCTCGTACTTGAGCAGCGGATTGTCGACATCGCCTCCTGTACCACCCTCGCGCGGAGCATACGGGCGGAAGGGGTCGGGCTTGTTGATCGGGTCGTACTGATAGGCCACGCCCACTTCCTCGAGGGTTTTCTGCGCGGTGGCCATCTGAATCTGGGTGTTCTTTTCGGCAGGCTCGGCGTTTTTCTTCTTCAGTTCGCTAAGCTGCTTTTCTTTGTCCGCCAGATCCTGGGCGCTCTTGCCTCCACCGCCGCACGCCGACAGCAGAAAAGCAAGCATGATTACGATGGTGCCGATTTTCAACCAAAACCGCATGGTGTTCACTCCACCCTGCTATTAGTACTTCGTTATTCCTTCGCCGGCGCTTCCGCAACCCGACGGAAGCGGAACGTCGTCGCCACGCAATCGGCGGTGATATGCACTTCGCCGTTGACGTCCGCCGGATTGGACAGATGCAAATTACTGATGTTGATCACTCGCTTCATCTTGCTGATTTTATCAAAAAAGATGGCGATGTTGTGATAGCCGCCGGTTACCTGCATCTCGATGGGAATTTCCGAATAGAAATCCCGCGGGACTTCGGCGCTCGGCTGAATTTTGGTGATCTCCAACCCCGAGCTGGAGGCCAGGTCTTCCAGGCTCTGCAACAACGAATCGACCATCTTTTCTTCGGGCAGTTGGGCCAACGATTCTTTCAGCTGTTCGTCCAGCTTGTTGATTTCCAATTTAATCGTGTCCAGCCCCTCAGACGCCGCCTGCACTTCCTTCAGCTGCTGTTGGAATTCGGCGAGTTGCTTCTGAGTTTTCCCGATGTCATTTTGCTTGCCCTGATAGATCAAGAAGAAATACAGAACGCACACCAGGACAACCAAAGCGAGGATGATCAGTATCTTCCTCGAAGCGGCCATGAAAACTCCCTTTATTCCGAGGGGCCGTTCTCAGCCGAAGCCGAGAACCTCCCGCTTTATTGGTTCTTCGAATAGTTGATCCGGCAGGTGATCTCGAATTCCTTGACCGGAATCTGCTCCTGCCCACGCGCTCTATTGCGACCGCCTTCACGCGACGACGTGGCGTTGATCAACTCGACATCAGTGAAGATGGACGTTTTCTTGATCTTCTGCATGAACAGCGCGATCTGCTTGTGATCGGTCGAGAAACCGGTCACCGTCATCGCATTGCCCGACTCGCTCATCTCCGACAACCACAGCCGCGCCGGAATCGCGCCGGCCAACTGGTCGAGCAACTGCACCGGACCGATCTGGCGCTTTTTCAGCGTGGAGATGATTTCCAGCTTCTGCGCCAACTGGTTGCGCTGTTCACGCGCTTTTTCCACCAGGCCCTGCTGCACCTTCAACGCGCTAATTTCCTGCTTGATGGTGGCGATCTCGTTCTGCAGTCGCTTTTGATCTTTGATCAACTGGATGTGGAACGCACCAAGCAATGCGACGGTGACCAGAAGGGCGATGACCGCCGCGATGATCCAGGTATAGGGGACCTCGCGCGATACTTTTACCTTCTTTTTGACCGCCTTGCGCTTTACCTCGGGAAGCAAATTGATTTTGATCATTTGTCGCCGAGCCTCCGTAGGGCCAGACCGACCACAACGCCGCAACGCGGCGCCACTTCTCGGATATATTCAAGATCGAACGATTTTTCCGGGATATCGATATTGCTGAACGGGTTGATGACCTCAACCGGAATTCCAATCTGGTTTTCGATGATCTTGAGCAGGCCCGGCGTCTTGGCCGCGCCGCCGGCGAGGAACACCTTCGCGATATGGCCGAAATTGCTGGTCGCAGTGAAGAAGTCCAGTGAACGCTGAATCTCCAGCGCGATCGATCCGCTGATCGAATCCAGAATCGGCTGGATCTTTTGGCTGGACTCGGATTTGCCAAGCTTGATCTGTTCGGCCTCTTCGAAACTGACCGAAAAGATCGGAAGAGCACACGTCTGAACTCCAGTCACCGAATACGATC
>CALBTQ010000092.1 GCA_937967875.1 uncultured Pseudomonadota bacterium | reverse complement strand
ATCGTATTCGGTGACTGGAGTTCAGACGTGTGCTCTTCCGATCTCGGCGCGGGCCTGGTCGCCGGCGTCGGCTGCGGTTGGCGCGCCATCTGCGTGAAACGGCGGGTCAATTGCAGCTTGATCAACGAAGAAATCATCTGGCGCAAATGCCGGATGGATTCCTCGTAGCCCATCTTTTCCGGCTTGGCGAGAAAATCCAGTGCGCCCAGTTCCAGCCCTTTGATTGTCCGGTCGGCGCTCTTCGAATTCACGCCGCTGATCAGAATTACTTCGATGTGGCGGTACTGCTTTTTGATCTGCGCCAGTGTTTCCAGGCCGTCCATCTCGGGCATTTCGATGTCCAGCAGCACGAGATCGGGTTTGAGCTGATCGAGCTTTTTCATCGCAATCGTGCCGTTGGGCGCAGTGCCCACCATGACGGCTTCGGGAATGCCCTCGACCACCTCGGTCAGGATACGGCGGTAGGTCACCGTATCGTCGACTATCATGACTCGGAAGGTATGCTTTTCCACATGCGCCCTATTTTGTAAAAGTTAATCCACCGGATCGAAGCGCCGTTCGATCCAGTGGATCAGCATTCGCGATTCATCCAAAAAATGCAACGCAAAACTCGTTTCGTTACACGCGGAATTGACGAACGACGCTTTGCAGGTCGCCGACCAGCTCCGACATCTGTTTGGCGGCGTCATTGGTCGACAACGCGCCGCGCGAGGTTTCCTGGGCCGCTTGATTCACGCCCTGAATGTTGCGCGATACTTCGTTAACTCCCTTGGCCGCTTCCTTGATCGAGCTGAGCACTTCGCGATCGATGCTCTGGCTGATCGACTGCACGTTCTTGGAAACGTTGTTCGCCCCGTCGGCGGCGTTGACGATCGACCGGGAAATTTCGTTGGTCGTCGAGGTCTGTTCCTCCACCGCGGAAGCGATGTTGTTGGTGATGGCGTTGATCTCGTTGACGATCTCGGCGATCTGCCGGATCGCCTGCACGGCGTTGTTGGTTTTGCCCTGCATGTTGTTGATCTGTTCGGTGATCACGTCGGTCGAGGAGGCCGTCTGCTTGGCCAGTTCCTTGACCTCGTTGGCGACGACGGCAAAGCCTTTGCCCGCCTCGCCGGCGCTGGCCGCTTCGATCGTCGCGTTGAGCGCCAGCAGATTGGTCTGGTCGGCGATGTCGTTGATCACGTCGACCACCTTGCCGATTTCGTGCGCCGCGGTTTCCAGTGCGACGATCAGCTCTTGCGCCGAATGCGCGTTTTCCGTGGCCGTTTCGGCAATCGACGAAGCGCGCGTCGTGCTCTTGGAAACTTCCTGCAGCGAGGAGGACATCTCTTCGATGGCCGTGGCCACGGTGTTGACGTTGGTGGACATCTGCTCGGCCGCGGCGGCGATGGAAGTGATGTTCTCGCTTATGCGCTCGGTGGCGCCGCTGACGCCGTCGACGTTGGAGGTGATCTGCTCGGCGGCTGCGGCCACCGTGCCGCTCTGGTTGGTCATTTCCTCGGCCCCGCTGGCCAACTGCGTAGAGATCGAGGAAAGCGTCTGGGCCGTCGAATTGAGCGTTTCGGTGTTGTTGGCCACCGCGCGAATCGAGTTCTGCAGCTTTTCGACGAACAGGTTGAAGTTGTCGGCCAGCTCGCCGATTTCATCCTGCGCCGAGATTTCCAAGCGGGCGGTCAAGTCGCCGTCGCCGCTGGCGATCTCTTTGAGCATTTCGTTGGTTTCGATAATCGGATTGGCCACGGCGCGGCCGATCAGGGTGGCGAAAATGATGCCCAGCACCGCGATGATGATGCCGGCGACCACGAAGGAAATGATCATGTTGCGCAGGCCGGCGCCCAATTTGCGATGCGCTTCCTGAAATTCCTCGACCGGCGCGGTCACGCCGATGACCCAATCCCAGGGCTTGTAATAGGCGATGCGCGCAAAACGCAATTTCGCCTGGGTGTCGCCTTCGTTTTTCCAGGGGTACTCGACGGTGAAAAATTCGTTGCCGTCACGCTGCAGGGCGCCGTTGATGACCGTCTGGATGACCTTGTTGCCGCCGGCGTCGGTGGAATCCCACACGTTTTCGCCGTCGCGCTCGCCGTCCTTGGAAATGATGTACTGTCCCTGTTGGTCGCCGGTGCCGCCCAGAACGTAAACGTAGCCGCTGGCGCCGACTTTGGTCTTCATAATCGCTTCGCGCAGCGCTTTGACGCTTTCCTGTTTTACGCCGACGTACAACATGCCGACGATGTCGCCCGCGGCATCCTTCATCGGTTCGTAGGCGGTGATGTACCAGGCGTTGACGACGAAAGCCCGGCCTTTGAAAGTTTCACCGCGCATGACCGCGGCGACGACGGGATTGGTTTGTCCGTCCGGATTGACCGCGGGGATGTAGGTGCCCACGGCGCGGTTGCCGTCGAGCTTGCGCACGTTGGTGGCGATGCGCAGCATGTCGCCTTCCTCGTTCATGCGCTGGAAGATGGTGCAGGTGCTGCCGACGGTTTCCATCACCTTGTCGACGATGGGGGAGTGGACGTTGAAATCAAGATTGCGCTTGATCGTCACGTCGCCGATCATCATCGCGGGAAGCGTAACGGTCGTTTCCTGCTTGGTCAGTTGGTTGACCGCGCTCCACTTGATGGAATCGCCGTCGCTGAGTTTGATCTTGCCGTGGCGATTCATGCGATCGCGCGCGACGTTCAGGTCGTACACGATTTTTTGCTGCAACGACTCGTCCTGCGCGGCGATCATGTTGATCACGCCGTTCAGAATATGATCGAATCCTTGTTGTGAAATTCCATCGATTTGTGTAAGCGCTTCTGCGTTGGTGCTCCGGCCTTGGATAACCGAGACCACGACCAATACGATTACCGGCGAGAGAACGCATACGAGGCCCATGACCAATAACTTTGACCTGATTTTTAGCCGGTTGAAAAACATAGCTGTATCTCCTTCATGCGTTTTCGTTTGAAGAGGCGAAAGAGCCCGCTTCCGCCTCCCGATTCGTTGTCAAAGCCATCTTTTTTCAAGTGCCTCAAAGGCCGGGAACCGCAACCGAGTGCTTCTCGGTTAGATTTTAAACTGTCCGACCACCTCCTGGAGCTTGCGCGCCAGTTCGGATGTCTTGTTGGCCGCTTCGTTGGTCGAATTGGCGCCCTTGGCCGTTTCCTGCGCGGCGATGTTCACGCCCTGGATGTTGCGGGAAATTTCGTTGACGCCTTTGGCCGCCTCTTTCACGCTGATCACCACATCCTTTTCGATGTTGTCGCTGAGTATCTGGACGTTTTTGGAGACGTCGGCCGCGCCCTGGGCCGCACCGGCGACCGAGCGCGAGATTTCGTTGGTGGTCGACGTCTGTTCTTCCACCGCGGTGGCGATGGTGTTGGTGATGGCGTTGATCTCGCTGATGATGTCGGTGATCTGTTTGATCGCGTCGACCGCGGTGGTCGCCTGTTTCTGGATGCTGCTGATCTGCTGGGTGATTTCCTCGGTGGAGTGCGCGGTCTGTTTGGCCAGTTCCTTGACCTCGTTGGCGACGACGGCAAAGCCTTTGCCCGCCTCGCCGGCGCTGGCCGCTTCGATCGTCGCGTTGAGCGCCAGCAGGTTGGTCTGAGCGGCGATGTCGTTGATCACGTCCCCCACCTTGCCGATGTCGCGCGCGACGGCGTTGAGGTTGCTCATGATTTCGTTGGCCGACTGCGCGTTCTTCGTCGCGTCGTTGGCGATCGACGAGGCGCGGGCGGTGTTCTGCGAGACTTCCTGCAGCGAGGCCGACATCTCTTCGATGGCCGTGGCCACGGTGTTGACCGCGGTCGACATTTCCTCGGCCGCCGAGGCGATGCCGTTGACGCCGGAAGACATGCGAACGGTCGCGCCGCTCACGCCGTCCACGTTGGTGGTGATCTGCTCGGCCGCCGACGCCACGGTGGAGGACTGGTTGGTCATCTCTTCGGCGCTGCTGGCCAACTGCGAACTGATCGCCGACATCGATTCGGCGGTGCGGTTGAGATGCACGGTGTTTTCCGACACCGAGGAGATCGAACGCTGCAGCTTTTCCACGAAGATGTTGAAGTTGTCCGACAGCTCGCCGACTTCGTCCTGTGCGCCGGTTTCCAGGCGGACGGTCAGATCGCCTTCACCTTCGGCGATGTCGCGCAGCAGGTCGGATGTGCGGCGGATGCGGCGCGAAATCGCGCGGCTGATGAAGTACGACAGGCCGACGGCCAACAGGGTGATGATCACGAAGATGACGATGATCTTGGTGATCAGCGCCCACACTTCGGCGTTCACATCCTCGACGTACATGCCGGTGCCCACGATCCAGTCCCATTTGGACTCGATGCGCACGTAAGAAATCTTGGGCACGATTTTATTGGCTTGATCTTTGTACTGCCACATGTATTCGACGAATCCGGCGTTCTGGCTTTTGCAGACATTCACCATTTCGACGAACATCAACAAGCCTTTTTTATCTTTGTAATCGCCCAGATCCTTACCGACCAGATCTTTGCTGTAGGGATGCATGATCATGACGGGCTTGCTGTCGTTGATCCAGAAATAATCTTTCATTTCCGGGCCGTAGCGCAGGGCCTCGATCGTCTTGAGCGCGGTTGTTTTCGCGGCCTCTTCGGTCATCTCGCCCTTGTCGGCCAGCGTGGCGTATTGGGAAATGATGCTCCAGGCGATTTCCGTTTGTTCCTTCAGCTTTTCGTACTTTTTGGCCATCAACGCGGAAGATCGGAAGAGCGTCGTGTAGGGAAAGAGTGTAGATCTCGGTGGTC
>CALBTQ010000091.1 GCA_937967875.1 uncultured Pseudomonadota bacterium | reverse complement strand
GGGACCGGCGAAAACGACCACCTCGTCGGCGCCCTCGTCGTGCCAGCGACGCAGCAATTCCAACAGGTATGTTTCGCTGCCCCCGGTGCGGCCGGGAATCCAAAATAAAGCGTTAATGGCGATTTTCATGGCGCACAGCATAGCAGAAAGCAAGTCGTTTGACGCTACCGATTTACCGAGTCATGCTGGGCGCATGCGTTATCCAACCCGGGTGCTGCCCGCCGAATTTATCGTTCGCCGCAACCGCTTCGTCGCCAAGGTCGCGCCGGCCGGGCGGCGGGTCGACGCGTTCGTGCCGACCACCGGACGGCTGGGCGAACTGCTCGTGCCCGGCGCGGCGGCGCGGCTGCTGACGGCGGAGAATCCGGCGCGCAAGCTTCAGTACGATCTGGCGCAGGTGCGCTACGAGCGCACGTGGGTGAGCGTCAACGCGGCGCAGGCCAACCGCCTGTTCGCCGAGGCGATCGAGCGCAAGATCATCCCCGCACTGGTCGATTGGGAAACGGATCGGCCCGAGGTGCGCTGGGGCGACAGCCGTTTCGACTGGCGACTGCGAAGCGACGCGCGCACGATGCTGGTGGAGGTCAAATCGGTCACGCTGGTCGAGGACGGACGCGGGTTGTTTCCGGACGCGCCGACCGCGCGCGGGGCGAAACATGCGCGCGAGTTGGCCGCCTTCGTGCGCGACGGCGGCGAGGCGGCCATCGCGTTCGTAGCGCAACGGGCCGACGCGCAAACCATCTCACCGCATGAGCGACAGGACCCCGTGTTTACCGCGGCGTTGCGCGAAGCGAGCGCGGCGGGCGTGCGGCTGATCGGCCTGCGCTGCCGTTGTCACGCGCGCGGCGTCGACGTGCTGGATGAAATTCCCATCGTGCTGCCGTAAGGCTATTCACCCAACCAATCGCGTAAAATTTCGGCGCGGTGTTCGTCCATCACCGGGCCGGGGCGCACGGGCGTCCAGGCGTGCGCGGACATCTTGATCGGGTTGCCCGGCACGTCGTGGTCGCCGGCGTGGGCGAGCATGCCGCGCGCGGCGAGTTGCTCGTCGTGCTGGAGATCCGCGTAGTCGTTGACCTTGCCGCAGGGCACACGGGCGGCGGTGAGGATATCGATGATTTCGGCGCAGGTGCGTTCGCGCATCCACGTCTCGAGGATGGCCACGCCGCGTTGCGTATTGCGGATGCGGCCGACGAAATCGCCCAGGCCCTCGTCGGCGGCCAATTCGCGCAAGCCGGTCGCCTCGATCAGTGCTTGCCATTGGCGGTCGGTGAGCGCAACGACGACCACGTGGCCGTCGCGCGCGGTGTAGCTGTGCCAGAAGCACATCGGATTTCCCACGTTCGAGAGCAGGTCGGTGATCGGCGCGCCGAGAATCGACTGCATCTTGCCTTTGTCGGGCTCGACGGCGCGGTCGACCATCGCCCAGAAATTCTGGAAATACACGACGTCCTGCATCGAGATGTCGATGCGCTGCCCGCGTCCGGTTCGCTCGCGGGTGCGCAAGGCGGCGAGCACGCCCAACGCGGCGTACGCGCCGCTGACCAGATCGGCGATGAACATGCCGGGCGCGCGGTCGGGCACGTGGTTGGCGTGCATCGCGCCGCCGGTCGCCTGGGCGATGATGTCGAAGGCGGTGCGCTCGGCGAGCGGACCGTCCTGACCGAAGCCGGCGATGGACGCGAAAATCAACTCCGGTCGGCGCGCGGCGAGCGTTTCGTAATCGAGGCCGAGCTTGCGCATGATCCCCGGCGCGAAATTCTCGACGAGCACGTCGGCCTTATCGACCAAACGCAGAAACAGCGCGCGATCCTTTTCGGCGCGCAGGTCGAGCACGAGGCCGCGCTTGTGGGCGTGCATCGTGTGCATACCGCGCTCGGAGCCGGTGGCGGCCAGCAGCAGGCGCATCGTATCACCGGAGGGCGGCTCGATTTTCACCACGTCGGCGCCGAGGTAGGCCAGCAATTGGCCGCAGCGCGGGCCGGACAAAAATTGCGACAAGTCCAACACCCGGACATCGGATAACGGTTGCATGTTTCGACTCTCCCGGCAGGTGCGGACATTATTGCGGATATGCGGCGGGCGGCTCAAGCGTGTTTCATCCATTTAAGGATAAATGCATCCGCTAATTGTCGGTGGTATTTTTTTTCGTCCAGACGTCGCCGTTGTCGATTTCCCAAACCAGGCGGCCGTCGACGGTTTTTCGTTGGCCGTGCAAGTAGACACCGTTTTGCAGGACTTCAAGTCTGGCCTGAAAAGCCAATGGATCCTGCTCGACGGTACCGCCGGCGTAATTGGTGATTTTTGCCGCGATGGCCGGAGCCTCGCCGATTTGAATGTTGACGGGCAACAAGTAGTAAAAGTCGCAGGGGATATCCGGCAGAAAATGAGGCAGCAGCCACTCGCCGTCCGGGTAGATCGGAAGAGCACACGTCTGAACTCCAGTCACCGAATACGAT
>CALBTQ010000090.1 GCA_937967875.1 uncultured Pseudomonadota bacterium | reverse complement strand
TTGCTGTTCGTCATCGCCGTGTTGATCGCGCGGTTCATCGACAAAAACAAACCGCGCGAACTCGGCCTGGGCCTGGGCGATTGGCGTTTCGGCCTGCGTTGGGGCGCGATTTTCCTCGCGGTGATGCTGCCGGTAGTGTTCATCGTCAGCTTCACCGACACCTTCGCCGACAAGTATCCGCTCTCCAAAGGCTCGACTGCCTCGCTCGAAGCGTTCCTCGTCTGGGAGGGCGTGTCGTTTCTCTACTTCATTGGGTGGGAGTTTTATTTTCGCGGTTACATGCTATTTTCATTATATAAATACCTCGGCTCGATCGCCGTGTTCGTCCCGATGATCCCCTTCGTCATTCTGCACAGCGCCAAGCCGCTGCCCGAGGCGCTCGGAGCGATTTTCGTCGCCGAGCTGCTGTGCGTATTCGCCCTGCGCGCTGGCTCGTTCTGGTACGGCATGTTCGTGCACTGGACGATCAACACCGCCATGGACGTCGCCGCTGTCTGGCAGAACGGCTGGTTCGGTTCCTGAGTTTCGCTATTCCAAATTCGCCGAAAGAAGCCATCCTGTGAGCGCCATCAAGGATGTAAATAACTTGTAAAGGCACCCCCCCGTGGTTGCCCGGAGGTAGGATGGCTATGCCCTTACGGGCAAGACCGTGGCGCCCGTTGCCATTTCCAGATAAGCATTACCCGGATCCGGCGCAGCCCTTCTTCTACCCTGGTTGACAGCCGATGGCCTGCTGAGCAATAGTAAAATCCTGACTGGGCGACCAGTTAATTTATCACCCCGGGAGAAACACCATGACCGCCAAAGAAAAAATATTGCAGGCAGCCGACCAGCTGTTCGGCGAGGTCGGTTTCGACGCCACGTCCACGCGGGAAATCGCCGAGCTGTCCGGCGTCAACAAGGCGTTGATTCATTACCATTTCAAAAGCAAGGAAGCGTTGCTGGAGCATCTGCTTGACGCGTATTACGCCGACCTGACCGACACGCTGCGCAACTGCCTGTCGGCCGAGGGCACGCTGCGCGACAACCTGCTGGCGCTGCTGGACGTCTACATGGATTTTCTGGCCAAGAACCGCAACTTCAGCCGCATCGTCCAGCGCGAGGCGGCCGGCGGCAAGATGATGGACCGCGTCGTCGCGAACATGACGCCCATTCTGGCTATGGGCCTGGCGCAGTTGCGTGATGCCTATCCGGGCACGCGACGCGGCACGCTGAGCGCCGACCAGTTGCTGGTCAGTTTTTACGGCATGATCGTCGGCTACTTCACCTACAGCGGCGTAATCCGGCACATGCTGTCGTCCGATCCGATGTCCAAAGCGAACATGCGCGCCCGCAAAAAGCACCTGCGCGCGCTGGCCGATATCGTGTTGGCCGCCGTCGAGGCGGGCAATACCGGTTAACCGAAGAAGGATCGAGGCCATGGCGTTGGCAACGACCGAAAAGGGAAATCACGGGGATCGTTTGATCCCGCGCAACGAGCGCATCGTTCGTCTGCAACGCCGCTACCAAACCGAGCCCGTCGTCATTTCCGTCCAGCGCGCACGCCTGTACACGCACTATTGGCGGCAGAGTGAAAATCGCGGCGAACCGCTGGCGGTGCGCGTCGCGGCGGCGATGAAGCATGTGTACGAGAACGTCGATTTGCACATCGATCGCGACGATCGCCTCGCCGGTCATTGGACGGAACATTTCCTCGGCGTGCCGCTGATGCTCGAACGCGGCGAATACAACCGCGTGCTCGCCGCCGAGTTGACCGCGCCGACGCTGATCACGCATCGCGCGCGTTCGCTGGCCAAGGGCTTGCGCTACATGGTGCGCAAGGGCGAGGCGGCCGATTTTATGCGTCGCCGCCGCACCGCGGGCGCATCGCCGCTGAACTTCGAACTCAAGACGATGGCCAAGCGCGCGATCAATCCGTACACCATCGATCTCGCCGATCGTCGCGAGTTGCTGCACGAACTGCTGCCCTATTGGGAGGGTCGCTGCCTCGCCGACGTGCTGGAGAAAAAGCTCATCGAGTCGGGCCTGTATTCGGCGGACATGAACGATTTCGTCGCGGCCATTCCGGGCAACACCTCGCGGCAGGTGATGATGCTTTCCACCTGCGCCACTGTCGCGACGATCCAGGGCCATGTGATTCACGATTACGAAACCGTGCTGCGTCAAGGTCTGGCCGCGATGCGCCGGGCGGTGGCCGAGCGGAGCCGGGCGGACGATCTGAATGCGGCGCAGCGGCAAACGCTCGAAGCGATCGACCTCGCGCTGCACGGCGTGCAGATCTTCGCTCATCGAGATCGGAAGAGCGTCGTGTAGGGAAAGAGTGTAGATCTCGGTG
>CALBTQ010000089.1 GCA_937967875.1 uncultured Pseudomonadota bacterium | reverse complement strand
CCACCGAGATCTACACTCTTTCCCTACACGACGCTCTTCCGATCTGTCAGGCTGTCGAAACGGATGATTTTCCGATATTTTGTCGCCGTTTCCCCACACCGGCGATGAGTGAACCCGACGCGCCGGCGCACCTACGCGCCCTGGTAATCGAGTTCCGCGAGCGCCTGAGCCGCCACGCATAAGCCGACGAATGATACGCCGTGAAAAAAAATGTTTTTTTAGTATTTTCCGCTTGATTTAGCCATTCTTTTTCCGTATCTTATGCGCCCGTTACATCTTTGCGCGCGGTTATGCTACCGATAACCGCCTGGGGTTTCTGCTTGTTGAATCTTCGTAGCCCCGGAGATCGGCCGGCGACCCCGTAAAAGGAGCATGTGGGATATGAAAACCTTTAGTGCCAAGCCCGGCGATGTCGAGCGCGGGTGGTACGTCGTCGATTTGGACGGCAAGGTGCTGGGTCGCGCGGCGAGCGAAATCGCCAAGATTTTGCGCGGCAAAAACAAGGCGACCTTCACTCCGCACGAAGACGTCGGCGATTTTGTCATTTGCATCAACGCGGACAAGGTGAAGCTGACCGGCCGCAAGATGGACGACAAAATGTACTATCATCACACCGGCTATATCAGCGGTCTGAAGTCGATCAACGCGAAAAAACTTCTGGACAAGCATCCGGAACGGGTCATCAAATTCGCGGTCAAAGGCATGTTGCCGAAAAACAACCTCGGCCGCAAACTTCTGGGCAAGCTCAAGGTCTACACCGGCCCCGAGCATCCGCATCAGGCCCAGCAGCCCATTCCGTTGGAATTGTAGGGAGATAAACCATGGCCGAGACCAAATACTATGCCACTGGTAGACGCAAAACCTCGATCGCGCGTGTCTGGCTGATCCCCGGCAACGGCAAGATCACCATCAACAAGTGCGATATCGATACCTACTTCAAACGCCCGACCGCCAAGATGATCATTATGCAGCCGTTCAACATCACCGAGACCAACGGCAAGTTCGACATGATGATCAATGTCACCGGCGGCGGTTCCAGCGGTCAGGCCGGCGCCATCCGTCATGGCATCAGCCGCGCGCTGCTCGAATACAATCCCGATCTGCGCATTACCCTGAAACGGGCCGGGATGCTTACCCGCGATGCACGCACCGTTGAACGTAAAAAGTACGGCCGCGCCAAAGCGCGTCGCCGCTTCCAGTTCAGCAAGCGCTAATCGCTCGATCGTCCAAGGATGCAAAAAAGCCGGCGAGTTTATCGTCGGCTTTTTTATTTGTGGATTAGTATTTTCGTCGACCGTCAGCCGAGAAAGTCAGGGAAGACTTTATCGGCAGTCGAAAACACCGGCTTTTTTATTTTCTCAGTTATATGATTTGGGTATAGTATGCCCCATCGGGCTCATCACTGAAGTTATGCGCTGCTTCGGGCAGCGAATGGTGCAATCCCACGGAGAGGTTCATGACCGAAACGAAAGCCAATATTTACGCGGGCATCGACATCGGCTCGCTGTCGACCGAAACCTTGCTGATTGACGCCGACCGCAACGTGGTGGCGAGCAATATCATTCCCACCGGCGCCAGCAGCATCAAGGCGTCGCAGCAGAGTTTTGTCATGGCTCTGGAGCAGGCGGGGCTCGCGGCTGAGCAAATCGCCTTTTGTGTTTCCACCGGTTACGGCCGCAACAAGGTGCCCTTCGCCCAGGCTAAGGTCACCGAAATCACCTGCCACGCGCGCGGCGCACACGTGCTGCACCCTGACACCCAGACGGTCATCGACATCGGTGGGCAGGATTCCAAAGCCATTCGCATCGACGCTCACGGCGCGGTGATCAACTTCCTGATGAACGATAAATGCGCCGCCGGCACCGGACGCTTCCTGGAGGTCATGGCCCACGCGCTGGAAGTCGATCTCGACGAACTCGGCCCGCTGGCCCTGAAGTCCGACATGGATTTAAAGGTCTCGTCGGTCTGCACCGTCTTCGCCGAAAGCGAAGTGGTCAGCCTGATCGGCGACGGTCTGGCTACCGCGCACATCGCCTGGGGCGTCTGCCGTTCGGTGGCCGACCGCACCGTCAGTCTCGCCGAGCGCGTCGGTGTGCAGGCGCCGATTCTCATGACCGGCGGCGTGGCGCGCAACGTCGGCGTGGTGCGCGCGTTGGAAGATCGTCTTGGACAAAAGTTGGTGATCCCCGCCGAACCGCAATTGGTCGGCGCGTTGGGCGCGGCGCACATTGCCTGCGACCGCGGCGGCAAGTTGGCTGAAACGGCCTAAGGACGACACGGTGGACGAACGCTATCTTGCGGCGGTAAACCGCCTTTTCTCGTTGCAGGTCTTCGGCATGAAGCTGGGCCTGACCAACATCGAGCGCATGCTCAGTCTCTTCGGCAATCCGCGCGCCGGACTGCGCACCGTGCTTATCGGCGGCACCAACGGCAAAGGATCGATCAGCGCCATGCTCGCGTCCATCGCCCGCGCCGCCGGACTGCGCACCGGCCTGTTCACCAGCCCGCACCTGGTCAGCTTTACCGAACGCATTCAGATCGACGGCGAACGCATCGCGCATGAAGATGTGGTGGCGCTAACCGACGAGCTGTGGTCGTTGATCGAGCCC
>CALBTQ010000088.1 GCA_937967875.1 uncultured Pseudomonadota bacterium | reverse complement strand
GCTTTTTTCGTCGCCGCCGGTTTGGGCGCGGTTTTTTTCACCGGCGCTTTTTTCGTCGCCGCCGGTTTGGCCGCGGCCTTTTTCACGGGTGCTTTTTTCGCCGGCGCTTTTTTCACCGCCGCCGGTTTGGCCGCCGCTTTTTTCACCGGCGCTTTTTTCGCCGCCGCCGCTTTGGGCGCCGCTTTTTTCACCGGCGCTTTTTTCGCCGCCGCCGGTTTGGGCGCCGCTTTTTTCACCGGCGCCTTTTTGGCGGGCTTCGGTTTGGGAGCGGCTTTGGCTGCCAGGGCTTTTTTCGCTGCCGATGCTTTGGTTTGTTTCGCGGCCATGATCGATCCTTCCGTTTTATTTCAATTTTTGAAATGAAGTTGCTTCACTTAATTATGTAAATGTCCGATAGATGTATTTAATGGGCAATTGTAAGTATCCCATCGATTTCTCCGCTGTCAACCGGAATACACCTGTGTGCGACGGCGAGAGCGATTAGACGATAGTGGGAGGAGGGAAGGCAGCCGCCAGTGTGCGAGGAGACGATCGTGGGACAGCGCCAAAAGAAGTACACTCTTCTGGTCGTGGATGACGACAATGTCTATCGGGAAATGATGTGCCGCGTGTTGTCGCGTCATGGATTTCATACCCTTTCCGCTCCCAACGGCCTGAAGCTGGCCGGATACCTGAGAATCAATAAACCCGATTTGATCCTGCTGGACATCAGCATGAGTTGGATCGACGGCTACGAATTGTGTCGCTTGATCCGAAAAATGCCTGATTTCACGAAAGTTCCGATCATTTTCGTGAGTGCGCTCACCTCGCCGGAAAACATCCAACGTGGTTATGAATGCGGGGGAGATGATTACCTGTGCAAACCTTTTAATATTGACACTTTGGTTTCGCGGGTTAAACATCTTCTGGGCATTGCGGAAGAAATCATCAACGCATAATACACGTCGGAGTCAGCCATTAACATTTATTTCGCCGTCCTGCTGGGCATCCTGCAAGGTCTCACCGAATTTTTGCCGATCAGTTCGTCAGGCCACTTGGCGCTGCTCAAACATGTTTTTTCATTGGACTTGGAACAAGCGCCGTTGCTGCTGGACACCATTTTGCATCTGGGCACGCTGGTCGCCGTGTTCATCGTCTTTGCCGACGATCTGCTGGCCATTGCGCGCGACGGTTGGCTGACGATGCGCGAACGAAACTGGCGCGATGCCTGGCGCGAGCGACCGCACGTGCGGATGATCGTGTGGATCGTCGTGGCGACGATTCCGGCGGTGATCGTCGGCTTTACGTTGGCCGATGCCTTCGAGCGCGCCTTTGTCGATATCCGCATGATCGGCATCTCGTTGCTGATTACCGCGGCGTTGTTATTCGCTTCCCGTTGGGCGCCGGCGGCGAATGTCGACATGAAAGGCCTGGGGTGGGGGCGTTCGCTGATCGTCGGTCTGGCGCAGGCCGCGGCGATCACCCCGGGCATCAGCCGATCGGGTTCGACGATCGTCGTGGGGCTGATGACCGGTCTGGAGCGGGAAACCGCCGCCCGCTTGAGTTTTCTCATCGCCATCCCCGCCATTCTGGGGGCGGTGCTGTTGCAGGCGGTGAAGATCGAGACAATCCCCGACGGTTTTTATCTCGCCGCCGCCAGCGGTTTTGTCGCCTCGGTCGTGTCGGGCTATTTCGCCTTGAAGGTGCTGCTGCGTTTTGTACGCCGCGGGAGCCTGTACTGGTTTGGATTTTATTGTATGATACTGGGCATTATTGCCATTGTGGGATCATGAGGAGTTCGCGATGAAAAAGTGTGCGTTGATTACCGGCATCACCGGTCAGGACGGTTCCTACCTGGCCGATTTCCTGTTGGAAAAAGGGTACGCGGTGCACGGCATGGTGCGTCGGGCGAGCACCGAGACGTTCGATCGCATCGAACATCTGCGCGCAAAACTCACCATCCACCCGGGGGATCTGCTCGGTCAACTCAGCCGGACTCGCAAGCTGGCAGAGACGACG
>CALBTQ010000087.1 GCA_937967875.1 uncultured Pseudomonadota bacterium | reverse complement strand
AGATCGTATTCGGTGACTGGAGTTCAGACGTGTGCTCTTCCGATCTAGACAAATTCGGCGCTTAACGCCACTTGTCCTCAAACGTCCCCTTCGCTGATGATCGATTCGAGCGAAGCATAGACCTGGTTGAGCGCCGCCTTGCCGTCGCAGGCGATGAAGACGGTGTCGTCGCCGGCGACGCAACCGACAACGGCGCTCCAGCGCGCGCCGTCGAGGGCCAAGGCCACCGCACCGGCCTCGCCGGGATTGGTGTGCAGCACCAGCAGGTTGTCGCCCGCGCGGCGCACGCTGTGGACGCGGCCGCTGAGGCGTTTGGTGAACGTCCCGCCGGATTGGCCGATGGTCGGCAGGCTGTAGAAACCGTCGACCTTGATCAAGCCCAGCGCCTTGATGTCGCGCGAAACCGAAGCCTGGGTGGTGGAGATGCTCTGTTTGATCAACAGATCGACAATTTCCTGTTGGGTGGACAGGGAATTTTCCTTTACCAATTCGCGAATCAATTTTCTGCGTCTCTTGGTTTCAACCATAACAACTCCCTACTCTTACGCACCATGAGCGCACGTGTCCTAAATAAAAATCAAAACTGTGTGGGGAGGAGTTAGTTTTGAATTATTATTCAATCGTCATGTATATATATAAAATCATTTCATTTTGTCAAGACGCATTTTTGCATAACCGAACAATTGACGCATGGATGGAACTTGACAAGGTATTTTGGTTCTCTTTAGTGTTGAAAGAATCGGCAACGAAAACAGGTGTGACCAAATGAACTATTTGCGGACGATGACAATTTTCGTTCTTTTATTGATTTTAGCAATCGCCTTCTCCGCCTGCTCTTGCGACGACGACGATGACAACGACGATGGGCACGACGACGATGATGACGACACCGCCGACGACGATACCGGCATCGATGACGATGACAACGATACAGCCGACGACGACGATGAGGAATGGCCATGGGATGTGATGATCACCCATGAGTTTCCACCCGTGGCCCCGCCGGGAGAATATTACGAATACCAGTTCAAGGCGACGGGCGGTCATAAGCCCTACCATGACTGGACGATCACCCATGGCACGCTGCCGACCGGCTTGACGCTCAACCCTGACACGGGCTTGCTGTCGGGCACGACGGCCGAGGAAGAGAAGCTGTACTACTTCGTGGTGGCGGTCACCGATTCGAGCGAGGAGCCGGATACGACCAGCGAAGCCTTCGGCATTCGCGTGGGCGATCCGGATGAGGACGGCCCGTTGCTGCGCAAGGCGCGCGCATACCAGGAAATATACGATCAGCGGCACAACTGCGACGGGCTGTCGGTAACGGCGGACAACCCGGACGATCCGGACGGCGATTATTGGTTCACCGATCTGGGCGACGCGTGCTTCATTCACGGCAATTCGTCGGCGGGCGCGGCGTTCTGGTACGCGGTGGAAGGCTCCGCCGAGGCGTTGGACAACGCGCGGCTGCACACGCGGGGGCTGGATCTGCTCAATCGCGTCAACGGCGTTCCGGGCCTGTTGTCACGCAGCTATATCCCGGCGGATGCGCCGATGGGCCCGAACGAATTTACCTCGTTCACCCCCGAGTCGGAAAACCACATGGGCGAAGGCGAGTTCGCGGACTATTACTGGAAAGGCGACGTGTCGATCGACCAATACAGCGGCGCGCTGGTCGGGTTGGCGACCATGTACGACCTGGTCGAAGATTTTCAGGTGCAAATCACGGTGCGCCAGACGATCGTCGAGATCGCCGATTACCTGTGGGAAGGCGGCTTGCGCATTTACGACGTGGACGGCGAGCCGACGACCTACGGCGATTTTCGCGGGTATTTCCTGGAAGGCTGGCCGGTGCCCAACGGGCTGGCGGCCGCAGCGAGCCTGGCGTGGTTCAGCCTCGCCTATCACGTCAGCGGCGAGCAACGGTTCTCGGACCATTATTGGGAATTGATCGACCGCGACTACCAGTGGGTGGTGGCGAATTTCCTGTGGGTGTACCTGGGTTATGCGACCAAGCATTACAACGTCTACATGGCGTACGAAAACATGTACACGCTCACGCGATTGGAAGTGGAAAACGATCTGATTTTGTGGTCGATGTACAGCGAAGCCTTCGCCAACCAGTTGTGGAACGACAGCGGCGATATTCTGGCGCTGCGGCGCGGCTCGTCGGAGGCGAACCCCACCTTCTCGCCCTGGTTCCAATATTCGACCGCCTACCGCGATCCGGTGACGATCATGCAGTCGATCTGGCAGATGGACGCGTTCGTCGATCCACCGTTGCGCGACCGGTACATCGAAAACAGCGCGAATCCGGACATCGAGAAAAATCCGCAGCGGCCGGAACTGGCGCTGGAGCCGTTGCCGGCCGACCTGCGCGTGCCGGACATGTGCATCTGGCACCGCAGCCCGTTCGTGCTGGACGGCGGCGACGACAACGGACGCGAGCGCACCGGCCACGATTATTTGTTGCCGTACTGGATGGGCCGGTATTACGGGTACATCGGGCCGGAGTGGTAAAACCGAGCGATCGTTCGCCTTTCTGGACAAATATGATTAAAATGTGTATATAGCGTTGCCGACGTTCATGTGCAGGTTCGTGTGGAATAGAGATCGAGGACACGCGAAAATGGAAATCAAAAAATTGACCGACCCGAAAGGGTTGCGGAAATTCGTTCATAGCTTACGCGGCCTGTTCGCCTCGCTGATTCTGGGGCCGACGCTGCTGTTTGCCAACAGCGTGCAGATCGCTTCCCTGCCCGTACGGCTGTTTTCGCAGCGCGCCTTCCGCAAGATCATGCGCTTCGGCGCCAACCTGTGGTGGGGCTGGTGCGTGTTGTGGGCCGAAAAGTTGCACCGCACGAAGGTGATCATCAGCGGCGACGACGTGCCCGAGCGCGAAAACACGATCGTGGTGGCCAATCACGTCGAGATGACCGACATTCCGGTCATCTTTTCGCTGGCGCGGCGCAAGAAACGCCTGGGCGATCTGAAGTGGTTCGTCAAGGACATCGTCAAGTACGTGCCCGGCGCCGGCTGGGGCCTGCTGTTTCTGGATTGTCTGTTCGTCAAGCGCGATTGGACGGCCGACCGCGAGAAGATCAATCACGTTTTCCATAAGATTCTGCAACACCGCATTCCGCTGTGGCTGATCAGTTTCGTCGAAGGCACGCGGCTCAAGCCGGCGAAGCTGATGCTAAGCAATTCCTATATCGAAAAGTTGAAGCTGCCGCCGCTCAAGTACGTGATGATGCCGCGCACGAAGGGCTTCGTCGCGTCGGTGCAGTCGCTGCGCGGGCACATCGACGCGGTGTACGATCTGACGATCGGGTACATCGACGGCGTGCCGACGCTGTGGCAGTGGATCAAAGGGAGCGCGAAACGGGCGCATCTGCACGTGCGGCGCTTTGCGGTCTCGGAACTGCCCGAGGACACCGAGGCGTTGACCGCGTGGTTGATCGAGCGTTTCCAGGAAAAGGACCGGCTGCTGGAGCACTACTACAAATACGGCATGTTCCCGCAGAACTCGCTGCAGCTAAAACCGATCTCCCTGCGGCAGTAAGGTTTTCGCCGCCAACTGGTGCAAATAGCCGCCGCGCCGCCAGCCGATAAGGAACGACACGACGACGAACACTGCCAGGCCGATCCCCCACCCCAGCCAGCGAATCAGCAAACTCGCCGCGATCGCGTGGCCCAAACCGCCGACGAACACCGCCTGCAAAAAGAGCTTGTAGATCGTCGCGCGCGAAGACGGCGCCGGCGTGCCGGCCATAGCAAAACCGGCGTACAACCATTTGCCGACCAGGTACAGCAGCACGGGGATCATAATCACACCCATGATGTAGAGCGTGACGCCCACGTCGCTGATGAAGAAGGCCGGAATGTTCGTCCAATCCCAGTTGAGAAAGCGTTCCTTGTTCGAGGAGAAAAAGCGCATATAGCCCGTGCCGTCCCACCCGTGCACGAGGATGAAGAACATGAAAAAATAGCCGAGCGGCAGTTGCAGGTACGCCCAGTAAAGTTTGCCGCGACGAATCAGTTTATACCCCACATAATAGCCGAGAACGCCCTGGGTGATGTTGGTGATCGCGAACAGTGCGACCATCCAGACCCACAAACTTCGGTCCCAGACGTGCATCGTCTCCCAACTCGGGTAAGCCCACAGAAGGCACACGCCCGACGGCGCGAAGATCGTCGCCAGAAA
>CALBTQ010000086.1 GCA_937967875.1 uncultured Pseudomonadota bacterium | reverse complement strand
AGATCGTATTCGGTGACTGGAGTTCAGACGTGTGCTCTTCCGATCTACAACCGCCCCGGCCACGCGATCGTCGATCATTACACCTACGCGCTGGTGTCCGACGGCGACCTGCAGGAGGGCGTCAGCTACGAGGCGGCGGGGCTGGCGGGCAAGCACAAGCTCGGAAAGCTGATCTATTTATACGACGACAACGACATTCAGATCGAAGGCTCGACCGACAAGGTCTTCCCGGAGGATGTCGCGCAGCGTTTCGCCGCCTCGGGTTGGCAGGCGATCGGGCCGGTCGACGGCTTCGACCTGGAGGCGCTGGACGCGGCGATCCGCGAAGCGCAGGCCGAAACGCAAAAGCCCTCGCTGATCATCTGCAAAACGATTATCGGTTACGGCAGCCCGCTGGCCGGTTCGGAAAAATGCCACGGCGCGCCGTTGGGCGAAGCGAACGTGAAAGCGACCAAAGAAGCGCTGGGCTGGCCGCTGGAGCCGGCGTTTTTCGTGCCCGACGACGTGCGCGAACACATGGGCCGGGCCGTCGAGCGCGGCCGGCAGGCGCAGGCGGCGTGGGACGAGCGTCTGGCCGCTTATCGCGCGGCGCATCCGGATCTGGCCGCGCGGTTCGTCGCGCAGATGAGCGGCGAGTTGCCCGCCGGGTGGGACGACGACCTGGACGCGCTGTTCGCCGGGTCCGACAAGCCGGTCGCCACGCGCAACGCCTCGGGCAAGGTGCTCAACGCTGTGGTGAAGAAAGTCGACTGGCTCATGGGCGGCAGCGCCGATCTGGGACCGAGCAACAAAACCTACCAGGACGGCCTGGGCGATTTCGGCGAAGGCGGCTTTGCCGGGCCCAACCTCGCCTTCGGCGTGCGCGAACACGCGATGGGCTCGCTGGCCGGCGGTCTGGCGCTGCACGGCGGCGTGATCCCGTACACCGGCACGTTCCTGATTTTCACCGACTACATGCGTCCGCCGATGCGTCTGGCCGCGCTGATGGGCTTGCGCGTGATTTACGTGTACAGCCACGACAGCATCGCGCTGGGCGAGGACGGGCCGACGCACCAGCCCATCGAGCAGATCATGCAGTTGCGCCTGATGCCCAACATGACGGTCATTCGTCCGGCCGATGGTCCCGAGACGGTCGAGGCCTGGCGCGTGGCGCTGACGCGGCGCGAAGGCCCCACCGTGCTGCTGACCTCGCGGCAGGATCTGCCGGCGATCGATCGCACGAAATCCGCCGCCGCGACTGGGCTGCGCCGCGGCGCCTATGTGCTGTGGGAGAGCGCCGCGCAACCGGAGCTGATTCTCATCGCCACCGGTTCCGAGGTGCACCTGACGCTGGAAGCCGGACAGAATCTGGCCGCCGAAGGGGTGAAGGTGCGCGTGGTGTCCATGCCCAGTTGGGAGCTGTTCGCCGCGCAGGACGCGGCGTATCGCGAGAGCGTGCTACCCGCGAAGTCCGGCAAGCGGCTGGCCGTCGAGGCCGGATTGAAGTTCGGTTGGGAGCGCTGGGTCGGCCCGGCCGGCACGGCGATCGGCCTGGAGCATTACGGCGACAGCGCGCCCTGGCAGGTCCTTTACGAGAAATACGGTTTCACCGTCGATAACATCGAGGCGCGGGCCAGGCAGTTGCTGGCCGAATAGACGCCGAGTCCGACAACAACGAAACGACAAGGAATCCGCATGCCGCATTCCGACAGACCCTATCGCGTGGCGATGATCGGCGTGGGCGACATCACCATGCTGCACCGGCCGGCGTACGTCGATTGCGCCGACGCCGAACTGGCGCTGCTGTGCGACGCCAATCCCGCGTTGCTCGCGCGACGCGCCGCCGAATGGAACGTGCCGCGCACCACCGCCGATTACCGCGGGGTGCTCGCCGATCCGGACATCGACATCGTCGAGATCAACACGCCGCATCACCTGCACAAGCGGATGGTCGTCGAGGCGCTGGAGGCCGGCAAGCACGTCGCCTGCCAGAAACCCATCGCCACGTCGATCGCCGACGCCGAGGCAGATCGGAAGAGCGTCGTGTAGGGAAAGAGTGTAGATCTCGGTGG
>CALBTQ010000085.1 GCA_937967875.1 uncultured Pseudomonadota bacterium | reverse complement strand
ACCACCGAGATCTACACTCTTTCCCTACACGACGCTCTTCCGATCTAGGCCGGCACCAGGCAGATGACGATCAGCAACAACGCCTTCTCGTAAAAGGGGATCTCGAACGAGACGTTGAAGGCGAGCATCAGAATGGCGAACCAGATGTGAAAGCGCATGTTGCGCTGGGTGTGCATCGTGTAGAGTAGGCCTTCGAAGGCGTAAACGAAACTGCGGCCCAGTTCCTTGGTGGCCCGCATCGGCGTCAGGGGACCGTCCATTCTTTTCTCCCAAACGGTTCGGCGATGTTCATGTAACAGAAACGCCGCCGTTTGCCAATCGCATCGCGACGGGCGGGCGGCGGCGCCGGGGAGAATTTCTTACGGAGCTTCGGGCTGCGATTCCTCGATCGGGGCGGGCGTCATCTTGCGCACCTTCAAGTCGATTTCGCGCGAACTGTCCACGCCCTTGAATTTCGCTTCGCCGGGGAACAGGCCCATCTGTTCGGCCAGCCCGCGCCGCTGCAGCTCTTCGGAAATGTACTTGAGCCCGAAAATCTTCCAGGTGCCGTTGGCTTCGATGAGGAAGTTCAGTTCCTCGGTCACCTCGCGCCCGTCGGGCAGCTTGAAGCGCACCGTCGAGCCGCGATAAACGTTGAAGCCCTGCACCGGATCGAGTTTGCGGCCGAGCGTGAAGCCTTGCTTCTCCAGCGTCTGGCCGAGGTAATCCTTGTTTTTGTCCATGAACGAACGCTTGGAGATCATGAAATACGCCTGCCACAACTGCTTGTTGTTGCCGCGTTTGATCTTGTCCATGTCCTCGGGCGTGAGGAAAAGCTGCTTGAGCACCTGCGGATCTTTTTTCTCCACCGCCACCAGGTAGGCGTCGGCCAGCGCTTCGGGGCTGTTGAATCCCGACGCGAAGGTCGTCGCCGTTGCCGGACCTTCCTTCTGCCCGCAACTGGAGCAGCCCGCCGCGCCCGCGATCAGCAGGGTAAAAATCAGCAAACAAATCGTTCGTTTCATCGCGCAATTATCCTTGCATGCTGTTGCCGGGTGTACGGTACCCGAACCGCTGATCATAGGCAAGCCGAAATCGGAAGCGCGTTCGATGGGTAAGCGCTGGCGGCGCCTGATAATAAAAGGGCGGCTTGGATTGTCCTCCAAGCCGCCCCGGTGGTGGTCAGGATCAGAACGTGCAATCAGTCAAAGCACTGTCGCATATTTTTAATAAAGCTACTCCGTGCTTAGGAATGGTTATTGTCGTAGATTGAGGCGGGGAAAACACTGCTGAGTTAATAAAAGGCACCGTAGAAAGGATGTCTTCGGTTGAAGGATTGAGGATAAGCACACTATACTTATCCGTTCCAGTAAACTCCGAAATATCTTCCATCACAACGGTAACCGTTTGGGAAGAACTTGTTAGGTTTGCCACAACATGCAACACTTCGTCTGGATCTTGCCCGATGCCATTCCAATTTTGCCAACTGGCTTTTACGAGCCTATTGGTTATCCCATCACTAAATGTCCCCGAATGTTCATAATCTCGGTCGTCGCCTGAATTTTGGCAGATAGAACCAACAGCACGTGCCCCATAATGGTTGTATGAGAACGCCGTTTCTACGAAGTTTGAGGTCACAGAGAAGCCAGGCTTTCGAATCTCACCAGTGACAAGAAAATCATCTGCAATATAGGAGCGGATTGCTGCAGCCAATCGCAAGAAGATCTCTTTATCCGGGTCGCCATAGGTACGTTCATTTGAATCATAGCCATGCTTACCGGGCGCATGGTAATCAATTGCACCAGTTAATGTGTTTTCCGTATCACCGCTTGCTCTTCCCCATCCCAACCAGTAACTGGGAGTTTGGGCATTCATTGTCGGTAAGAATGAATAATTTCCATCCTCACACAAAACATCGAGCTCGATATCGGAGTATTCCAGCTCAACCACGCCACCGAATTCAAAGTATTCACGAGCGACAATCCAATAAAAGATATCGCCGATATTATAGGCTGAAGTTAGTCCGTACTAAACCCACGGCCTTTGGCCGTGTGACCCAAAGAGGTTCGACC
>CALBTQ010000084.1 GCA_937967875.1 uncultured Pseudomonadota bacterium | reverse complement strand
ACGGCGACCACCGAGATCTACACTCTTTCCCTACATGACGCTCTTCCGATCTCGTACGCCGTCGGCGCGAACAACGTTACGGCGAGCGCCGCCAGACAGAGAAACAGGCAGATTCGTCCCAATCGTTCCGCCGCTTTCATTCGTTTTTATCGGAAAAGTCCTTGGCCGATTTTTTCTCGCGGCCGCCCAGCCAGCCTTTCCAGCGGAAATACACCAGCAATCCACCGGCCACCAGCGACATCAGGGCCAGCGCGAAGGGATAGCCGAAAGCCCAATTGAGTTCGGGCATGTTCCATCGCGACGCCTGCGGATTGAAGTTCATGCCGTACAGACCGGCGATGAACGACAACGGAATGAAAATCGTCGCGATGATCGTGAGCACCTTCATGATCTCGTTCATGTTGTTGCTGACGGTGGAGATGTACAGGTCCATCAGCCCGGTGGCCTTTTCGCGGTGGCTTTCCAACGACTCGATGATGCGCATGGTGTGGTCGAAGCAGTCACGAAAAAAGACCTGCGTGGCCTCGCCGATCAGCGGCGAATCGTCGTGCAGCAGTTCGGTGAGCACGTCTTTGAGCGGCCACATCGATTTTTTCTGCGCCAGCAGGTCGCTTTTGACTTGGTGAATGCGACCGCTGATGTCGCGCGCCGGGTGGGCGATGATTTCGTCCTCGAGCGCTTCGAGTTGTTCGTCGAAGGCTTCGAGCATGGGAAAGTGCGAGTCGATGATCGTGTCCAGCAGCGCGTAGAGCAGGTAGTCGGCGCCCATCTTGCGCAGGCGGCCGCGGTTGGCGCGCAGGCGTTCGCGGATCGGGTCGAAGCGGTCGCCCGGCCGTTCCTGCACGGTGATCACCAGCCCGGCGGCAAGAAACAGGCTGATTTGTTCGGTGCGCAACGGATTGTCCTTGTCGCTCATGTGAACGACAATGTAATAACCGTTTTCGTACTCTTCGATTTTCACGCGCTGGCCGACGTTGACGATGTCGTCGACGGTCAGACGGTGCAGGCCGAAAACCTGTTCGAGCTGCTCGATCAACTCCAGGTCGGCCAGGCCGTCGATGTTCACCCAGACCGCCGGATACGCGCCGAGCAACGGTTGCACGTCCGCCAGGTGTTGCGGTTGCAGTTCCTTGCATTCCTCCGGCCCGTAGGCGAACACCTGAACGGCGGATTGCACTGCCAGCGGGTCGGGGCGGAAGGTGCCCGGCGACACGCCGGCCAGCGGATAGCTCGTCCGTCGCTTTTTGCGCCGCACCGGATTTTTACGCGCCATCGACGAACTCCTTATGGAAAAATATTTCCTCTGGCGGTTGCTTTGTATCTATGCTTGCATGTTGGCCGATGTTTTGGCAATAAACTTTTAATGTTATGAATTTCGTTCGGCGTTTGGTGCCGACGGTTTTTCTTTCCCGAGGTTGCATCATGAGCAAATCCGCTTCTCTTGGTTTTTTTCTTCTATCGACGCTGATTGTTGTCGCGGTTGTCGGCGCCTCACTGACGATCGCCGATCCCTCGGCGGTGGATGTGTATGAACAGGAACTGGCGCAGGCCGTGAAAACCTACGCCGGCCTCAACACGTACATCGGCGAGTTCGTCGCCGTCGAAACGCACAACGGCAAGATCAAAGGCACCGAAACGATCACCGCCGTTTTTCAGAAAAATCCGCGCAAGCAGTATTTCCGCTGGCTCGACGGCGGGCTATATGCGGGCCTGCAGGCGTCCTACGTGCCCGCGCGCGACGGTCAAAACAACCTACAGGCGCTGGAAGCCGGCGTGGCCGGATTGGCCGGCGTGCAGACGTTGGACATGACCAGCAAGGTCATCGACAAGCTGTACCCGCACCATTTTCGTATCAACCAGTATCACGTCGGGTTCATCTTGCAGCACATTCGCGAGACATATGAAAAGGGCAAGGCGGCCGGCAAGGTGTCGGTGCAGCAAGGACAGGTCGACAAGACGAAAATCCCCGGCAGCGCGCTGACGATGTACACGGCGGTGTTTGCGGAAGGCGCGGGCGTGCCGTACGGCTGGTGCCTGCTGGGCTTCGACGTCGCGAATCATCTGCCGCGTTACGTGGAAATTTACGACCGGCAGAACCGCCGGTACGCGGTTTACATTCTGCGGAAATTGCAGATCAACGCCGCGATCGATCCGAACATGTTCACGCTGAAAAAATTGAATTGAGCGCCACGTCCAGACGCCGCGTCAGCTCGCCGTCGGGAAAGGTGAAAAAATCGCGTTCCTCGGCGTCGTAGCGGCGCACGGTTTCGTCCTCCGGCAAGGTCCCCCACAACGGTAACGCGGTTTCGATAATCTCCCGCTCGTCGCGCACGCGGTTGAGCAACAGGCCGCTGCGGGCGTTCACTGCCATCGCCGTCGCCGTTTCGCGGATGAGCGCGGCGACCTTCAACCCCTTGGCCGACGTGTCCGAGACCAGCAGCAGGTGCGTGACGCGCTGCAGGACGTCGCGGTTGACCTGTTCGATGCCCGCTTCGGCATCGATGACGATCGTGTCGAACTGCGCGGCCAGCAGAGCGATCGATTCCTTCAGCAGACGATTGACCGAACAATAGCAGCCCTTTTCCTCGGGGCGGCCGATGGGCAGAAAAGCGAGACCGCCGCGCTCGATGAGCAGTTCCTGCACCAGGTAATCGAACGAAACGGCCAGGTCGCGTTTGTCGACGCCGCCTTGCTGCAACTCGCGCACCGTTTGACGGCGCACGTCGTTGATCGTTTTCTCCGGAGCGAAGTGCAGCGCCATCGCCAGGCCGCCGGCCGGATCGGCATCGATCAGCAACGCGCGGCGATTTTGCTTCGCGAGGCGGCGGGCGATCAACGCGGACACGGTCGTCTTGCCCACGCCGCCTTTGCCGCACACGGCCAGAATCGTCGAAGTCATGCGTGTCGCTCCGTTTGCAGACGCGCGCGAATGCGCTTGAGTTCGGCCACCGCTTCGCACACGTCCCAGTATTCGCAATGCTCGCAGTCGAGGTCCATTTCCTCGTTCATTTTCAGCAGCGCCCCGCCGATGCGCGCGATGTCCGCGGCGGGCCCGCTCAGGCGTTTGACGAGCGGTTTGTCGCCGACGATCATCGTCACCTCGACGGCCCGCACGCCGACGACCGTGTGCAGGCTTTCGCACAACGATGCGCCCAAGTGGGCCAGCGAAAAACCGTGGTTGCGCGCTTGTTGTTCCAGGCGGCACCAGACGCTCTGGCGGCTGGGCAACATGCGGACCGAAAGGCCTTGCAGCCGCGTGTCGTATACCGCATTTTTCATCGCGCAGAAGGTTTCGTATTCGTCGGCGAACGATCCGGCGACATGCAACGCGAGCGCGAAGGCCTGGCCGCGCGCCTCGATTTCGTGAATGTCGGGACCGAGCAATCGCAGGCGATCGGTGGGAAGATCGTCGCCGCTACTCCAGTGCAGGAAGAACAGCGAACCATCTTTCGGATTGCCCAACTCGACGGCGACATCCTCGCCCAGCACGACGTCGTCGGCGCGCGGCCAGCCGGTATGCAACGGCACATCGCGCAGGCGGTTGCGCACGGCCGGCTCAGCGAAAATCTGCGCCAACTGCGCGGCGGGTACGGCGAACATGCTCATTTATTCCTCGTCCAACAACAGCGCCGCGCCGATCGCCGTGGCCAGGCGCGGATCGAAGGGAAAGCGGTGATGCGCGCCGGACAGCTTTTCGTCCAGGCGGTCGGTGACGGACCGGAAGCGGGCGACGCCGCCGGTGAGCGTGTAGCGTTCGGCGAGGCCGAAGCGACGGCACTGCGCGGCGACGATGTTGGCCACGGCCCGGCAGATGCCGGCAAGAATATCGGCCGGCGCTTCGTTTTCGTTGACGTGGCTGATCGCCTCGCTTTCGGCGAACACCGCGCACTGGTTGCTGATGGACACCGGCGCGGTCGCCTGGTCGACGATGGCGTCGATGTCGGCGATGTCGATCAGCAGTTTGCGGCTCATCATTTCCAGGAAACGGCCCGAGCCCGAGGCGCATTTGTCGTTGCGCATCAGTGAGGCGATTTCGCCCTCGTCGTCCAGCAGCAACGCGGTGATCGACTGCCCGCCGACGTCGATGAGCAACCGCACGTCGGGCAGGAAGTAAGCGCAGGCCGCGGCCAGGCAGGTCGTTTCGTTTTCGCAAAACGCAGCGCCGGGCACGAGGTCGGCGCCCGCGCCCGCGCCGACGAGCAGGTCCAGATCGTGGCGGGCCAGCGCGGCGTCGGCCAGCGTGGCGTCGATCAGCGCGTCGATTTCGCGCCCGATGTTGCCGGTGGTGCGCACGATGCGCGAGGCGCGCAAACGGTCGTCTTCGAGAATCGCCGCCTTGGCGAACAGGCTGCCGATGTCGCATCCCATGGCGATCATGCCGCGCCTCCTTTGCGTTGAGCCAGGCGCGCCGCGCCGTACGCGCCGATGATTTGCGGATCGATCTTCACCGGGCGCATGCGCACGCCGAGCATCTTTTCCAACTCGGCTTTCACCGCCGGATTTTTCGCGACGCCGCCGGTGAGCATGACCTCGCTTTCCCATTTTACGCGCCGCACCAGCGCCAGCACGCGTTCGGCCATCGAGCGATTGATGCCGCCGGCCACGTCGACCTTGGGTACGCCCCGCTGCAGGTAGTGGATGACCTCGGTTTCCACGTAGATACTGCAACGGTTGCTCATTTCCGCCGGTTGACGCGATTGCAGGGCGAGCGGGCCGAGCTCGTCGAGCGTGACGTCCAGTGCGCGGCACATCAGCTCGAGAAAATGCCCTGTGCCCGCCGCGCACTTGTCATTCATGACGAAATCCTGCAACTCGCCCTCGGGCGTGAGGCGAATGACCTTAGCGTCCTGGCCGCCGATGTCGATCACCGTGCGCACGCTCGGCGCGAGGCAATGCGCGCCGTAGCCGTGGCAGGAAATTTCGCTGACGTTCTCCTGGGCCAGCCCCGCTTCGACGATCTTCTCGCGGCCATAGCCGGTGCTGATCGCGTAGCGGATGTCGGCGGGCGCGGCGTGCGCTTGGCTCAGCGCGCGGCCGAGCACCTCGCGCGCCGAATCGACCGGATTGGGCAACACGGACATCGTGGCGTGCGCGAGCAGGTCGCCGTTGCGCAAGACAACGGCTTCGGCGGTGAGCGAACCAACATCGATTCCGGCAGACATCATCGAGTGCATCCTTTGTCGGGATCAGGTGGACGAAGCGGGTGAAGAGTCGGCTGGTCGCCGTCGTCGTCGTCGCGTCGTTTCGCCGCCGCGTTGCGGGGCGACGACCTGATCGACGAACTCGGCGATCTGCCGTTGCACGACGCCGATGGGCGTCATGCTTTTGTTCCACGCGTCGGTCTGCAATATCAGCAGCGGGATGCCCGCCTGTTTCATCAACTCCTGCCGCAGGATCGACACAACGCTCCAGGTCTGCTTGCAGGCGTGATGCCCGCAGTAGATCACCGCTTCGGCGTCCAGTTCGCGCACGGCCCACAGCACGTCTTCGATCCACGCGGCGGACATCGACGGCCCGCCCATCTGGCGCGTCATCGGCATGTCCCAGGCGCGGTCGGCCATGCCGTCGAGCATCGTGTCGCGATCGGTCGTGTCGACGGGCTGGGGCATGAATAGATCCAGCGCGTCGGCCAGGTGCGTGATGCCGCGATCCTCCATCCAGTTGAACAAGCCGAGAAAGTCGTAGTAGATGCTCGTGTAAGCCCATAGGCAGCGGGCCTTTTCGCGCGGAGCCGGATACGCCCCGGCTTGTATGCGCGCCCGCGCCGCCGCGACCAGCTTCTCCATGCAGGCTACGCCGGTGTCGGTGCCCCACATCGAAAATCGCGTGGCGTAGACGAACAGCGAAAACAGATTGGGGATCGGGCAGGGGCGCACCTTGTGCATCTCCCACAGCTCGTAATACAGCTCGGTGCAGCGGTTGGCCCGCTCGTTGACGCGCCGCAGTTTCTCCTCGGTGAGTTCCTCGCCGATAAATTCCTCCAACTGCCGCACCATGCGCCGGTAATAACGCCGGTACAGGGCGACGGCCTCGGGCGAACGATCCACCGGTTTATCGAGCACGAACTGCGGGATGTCCATGTACTGCGAGACGAACTCGTGAATCTTCGCATTGGCGTCGCAGCCGCCGGGTCCGGCGCTGATCAGGCCGTCGGCGCGAAAATCCTCGCCGCTGAGCATCGAGCCCAGTTCGATCGTGTTGGACGAACAGGCGTGGTCGGGCAGGCCCAGGCCCATCGCCAGATCCCAATAGCGTTCGCCTTGCCCTTCCAGCGCGACGACGCCCAGCGTGGAAAGCACCTCGACGGTCAGCGGCGCGGCGTTGTCGAAGGCGGTGACCAACTCCGGCGGAAAGTTGAACGGAACCATGATGATCTTACCGCCCGCGGCCTTCATCGCGCGCGCCTCGCGCATCCAGGTCGAGAGCGTGCGCAGAAACACCAGGCTCGCCTCGCGCAGGTGCGGCGCCATCAGGGCGGAAATCGAGTTGGCCGATTCCGGCGGCAGCACGCGCAGCAGGCCCTCGACCTCCGCGTCGCTGAGGGTGTCGCCGATGTGGTCGACCAGCGAAAATATGTTCGCCACGCGTTCGAACAATCCTTGGTGCGCCGGGTTCGTCATGGGCGACCGATCCTTTCCAGGAACGCCTGCAGGCGCGTTTTGAGCCGGCCGCGATCGGCGTGCGCGCCGTATTCCTTTTCCAGCAGCAACACGGGGATGCCCTGTTCTTCAAGGTGTTTGCGCAACAGTACGTTTTCGATGCCGTGCACGTCGCAGAATTTGTTGTGCACGAACACCGCGCCGTCGATGCGCGCCCGCTCGGCGGCGGCGAGGATGAAGGCGCGACGCGCGGGGTAATCCTCGAACATGCGCGGGCACAGCGTGTTGGACAAATAAAGTTTCGCCAACACGCGCAGGGGATCGCCGTCGGCATGTTCGGTCAGCGGCCAGAACGCGCGCGTGCCGTAGCACAGCGAATCGGTGACGAACAACGCGCCCAGGCTTTCCAATTCGCGCAGCAGTTCGACCTCGTCGGTGGCCGCGCCGCCGATGAGCAAGCGCGCGCGCGGCGCTGGCAGGGCGGCGTTTTCGCGCGCGGCGAGTTCCTTTTCGAGCAGGGCGATAAATGTTTCGCTGGGCATCGTCGAACTCAGCAGCACCAGGGCCATCGTCTGTGCGCCGGTCAGGCCGGGTTGTTCGCGCTCGCGCAGGGCGTAGGCGCGCCGTAGCAATTCGCGGACCCGCGCCTGTCGCGCCGTCGCCGCGCGCAGGGCGTCGTCGGCGATCGTCACCGCGAAGTGCGCTTCCAGGGCCGCTTTTAGTTGAACGAGTTGGTCGGCGAAATACTCCAGCGCGTCGTCGATAACGATGTGCGGCACTTTTAAATAATGGAAGAAGGGCGTCGGTTTGACGTATTGCCAATTCTCGAAGGCGCCGCGCAGGTGATCGCAGCCGTTGATTTCGACCAGGCCGTCGAGAAAAGCGTAGGCGCCGTCCAGGCCCAGTTGCAGGCACGAACGGCAGAAACCGCAGTTGAAGCGCGACAGATGCGCGTCGGCCAGATCGGTCTGCGCGTTGCTCAGCGCGCGGAGCCGGTAGGGCAACAGCCCGGCCGCCTCGAACAATTCGAGCGGCGCGAACACGCAGTTGTAGCCGACCGTGCGGCCGCCGCCGTCGCGCCACTGCCGCACGTAATCGTTCGCGTACAACGTCGCTTGCGTGAACAGGTCGTCCATCACTATTCCTTGGGCGGCGCGGGCCGCCGCCATTTGGTAAGCCACTGGCGTACGATGAAGCCGGTCAGGCGCCGGCCGTTTTTCATTAATGGCTGCAGCACGGCTTGCGCGCGTTCGGCGCCGGCCAGCAGCGCGTGGGTCAGGCCGCCGAAAATATGATTCGCCGTGCGCCGCAATTCGGCGGCGTCGATTTGCCCGAGCACGCGTTTGAAAAATTCGCCCGGGCCGCCGTCGAGCGCGTCCATCCGGCGGTTGAAGCGCACGAGCGCGTTGTTGATTCCCCGGCCGAGGCGTTCGGGCGTGGCGAGTTCGCGTTCGCGCAGCACGTCGCCGATGGCGCGGCCGGTGAGCGTCCAGGCGTCGCGGAGTTGTTCACCGTCGATGCCGTCGAGCAGTCGCCGCAGGTATTCGCGTTGCAGGTCCGGCGTCAGGCGGGCGAAGCGCAGGTACAGGCCGACGGCTTCGTTGAACGACTGCATCATTTCGTCCTGCCGCCAATGCTCCATGATCGCGACGAACAGTTGCCGGTATTGCTCGTCGGGCAGTTGAGCGACGGCGTGCAGCGTATCGGCCAGCGCGCGCAGCAGGACGTTGTTCCAGGCGACGCCGGTCAGCGTCAGGCGCTCGGTCAACGCCGGATCACGCAGGATCAGCTCGACGACGACTTTGATGATCACGCCCAGGTCTTCGCCCGCGGCGACGAGCGCCCGGGTCAGCGCGGGCGTGTCGAGTTGCCGCAGCAGATCGGCGGCGACGTTGCCGAGCACGGCGGCGAAACGCGGCTCGTTGCCGCCCAGCGTCCAATCGCCCTCGCGCAGTTGATTGAACAGTGTGGCGGCGGTGTTGAGCGCGCGAGCCAGTTGCTCGCGGTCGACGGACTCCAGCGCGTTGAGCACGCCGCTGGCGACGATCTCGGGCGGTAAATTGATTGCGCCCAGCAGGTCGGCGGCCAGGCGCAAATGGCGATTGAGCAGATCGGGCAGCGCGGAAAAAAAATTCGCCAGGCGCACCGGATCGGCCAGAGCGGGCGCGAGCAGAGCGTGCAGCGCGTCGGCGCGATAGGACGACCAGGCGACCGCGCCCTCGCGCAGGCGGCCGAAGTCGGCGGCGCGCGTCGCCTCGGCCAGCACGGGGGCCAGGCGGGCGATCAACTCCGGATCGCGCCGGTGTGTTTCGTGCACCGCGTCGGCCAATTCCGTCAGCGCCCGGCCCAGCGCGGCGCCGTCGACGCGCCCGGCGGCCGCGGCGATTTGCGCGCGGCGTTCGTCGGGCGGCAGCTCGTTCACCGCATGCAACAGGGCGGACAGCAACGCCGCATGCGCGTTGAGCAGATCGGGCAGCGCCTGCACGAGCGTCGCGCCGAAGCGGCCGTTCTGTTCGCGCAACGACGCGCTCAACGCGGCGATGTTATCCGGCGTGGCCTGAGCAAGAAAGGACTTCACTTTATCGGCGGTAAATAACGGTTCCATGCGTCGCACCATCCGCTGCAAAGGGAGATTCCACGCGCGCATTCGCTGCCTGGTTGCATGTGCCGTCGGGTTGTCGCATCTGAATGTCGGAGATGTGTCGCGTCCGCGCCGCACCAATTCACTTGAGTGGTTCGCATGATACCAAATGCGCCGACCGGGCGTCAAAAGCCGCCGCGGAAGCGGATTGATCGCGACGCGCATCGCGTGTAAAGACAACAGACAACGGCAACAACACCGAGGCCCGTTATGAAAGGTTTCGTCCGCATCGCGCTGCTTACTCTGCTGGTTGTGAGCCTGACAGCCTGCGCCACGTCGATTTCGACGCTTACGCGTATCGACGCGCCGCCGCCGACCCCGGCGCAGGATCTGACGGAGACGATCAACGGTTATCCGATCGCCGATCCGTACCGCTGGTTGGAGGATCCGCAACAGGCCGCCGCCTGGGCCGAAGCGCAGAACGCGCGCTCGGCGCAGTTTTTCGCCGCATCCGAAGTGCCGGGTCTGCGCGAGCGCCTGCGCGAACTGTACGCCATCGGCTACGTGAAGTGGCCCAAGCCGGCGGGCGGGAAGATTTTCTATCTCAAGCAGGAGAGCAACGCCGAGCAGCCCAAGCTGCTGGTGCGCGAGAACGGCGTTGAGCGGGCGATCTTCGATCCGCTGGCGCAGGACCCGACGGGCAAGACCGCACTGGACTGGTATCATCCGTCGTCGACGGGCAAGTACCTCGCCTTCGGGCTGAGCAAGGGCGGCGACGAAGACAGCACGCTGCACGTGCTGGAAACGGCGACGGGGTACATTTTGCCCGAGCGCGTCGAGCACACGATGCACGCGTCGGTGGCCTGGAAGCACGACGACAGCGGCTTTTATTACACGTATTACCCGGACGCATCGCAGTACAACCGGCACGTGTATTTTCACCGGCTCGGCGACGATCCGCGCAATGACGCGTACGTGTTCGGGCGCGAGCGCGCGAAGACCGACTGGCCGGGCGTGCGCCTGTCCGAGGACGACGGCGCGCTGCTGATCGACATCGAAACCGGCGCGACGACCAGCGACGCGTACGTGTTGGATACGGCCACCGGCAAGCTGACGACGCTGGCCGAGAACGTCGGCGCGCAGGTGTGGGTGCACGCGATGATCGACGGACGCGTGTGGGCGATGACCTCCTACGGCGCGGACAACTACCGCGTGGTGGCGATCGACCCGGCCGATCCGGCGCCGGCGAAGTGGCGCGAAGTGCTGCCCGAGCGGGCGTATCCGTTGCGCGGTTTCGAAACGGCGGGCGATAAGATCGTCGCGCTGTACCTGGAAAACACGGTGTCGCGCGTGCGCGTGTACGACGCGGCGGCAAAGGAAATCGGCGAGATCGCCTTGCCCGCGCCGGGGTCGGTCGACAACCTGGAAGGCGAACCCGGTTCGAGCGAGGTGCTGATCGGCTATACCTCGTTCTTATATCCATTCACGCTGTTCAAGGTGGACGTGGCGAAGTCGCTGCAGCCGGAAACGATCGTGGACATTCCGGCCGGCGGCAACTTCGATCCGGCGCGATTCGTCGTCGAGTACGTCGAGTATCCGTCCTACGACGGCACGTGGGTGCCGCTGTTCCTTGTGCATCGCCGGGATCTGCGACGCGACGGCGACAACCCCACGGTGCTGTACGGTTACGGCGGTTTCGGCATCGAATTCAGTCCCTACTTTTCCCGCACGAACATGGCGTGGATCGAACGCGGCGGCGTGTTCGCCCTGGCCGGACTGCGCGGCGGCGGCGAGCGCGGCGAGGCGTGGCATCGCGCCGGCATGCGCGAAAAGAAGTTCCAGGTTTTTAAAGATTTCGAATACGCGATGCGCTATTTGATCCGCGAGAAAATTTCACGCCCGGCGAGGCTGGCCATTCGCGGCGGTTCGAACGGCGGCTTGCTGATCGGCGCGATGATCACCTCGACGCCGCACCTGTTCGGCTGCGCCGTGGGGCAGGTCGGGCTGTACGACATGGTGCGCTTCCATCGCTTCCCGCCGGCGCAGTTGTGGACGCCGGAATACGGCAACGCCGACGAGCCGGGCGACACCGGCTACATGTGGGCTTATTCGCCGTACCACCAGGTGCTGCCGGGCGTGTACGTGCCGCCGACGTTCATTCAGACCGCCGAGTCCGACACGCGCGTGAACTGGCTGCATTCGGCAAAATTCACCGCCGCGTTGCAGTCGAACGCCGGCGACGGCGGGCCGGTGTTGTTTTGGCTGCAACGCGAGGCGGGCCACGGCCAGGGCATGAACTGGTCGGATCAGATGAAGGAAACCGAGCAGGTGTATCGGTTCATCATCGCGCAGATCGGCGATCCGGCGGCTCAGGGCGAGTGATCGTTTCGTTGCAGCACGAGCAGCGGCAGGTCGCGCAGTTCGGTTACTTCGTGATAGTTTTCGGCGACGAATTGGGCTAGCTCGGCGAACAGCGGCGTCTGCCATAGCACGGCGCCGGTGGGATCGCCGTAAATGTTGGGCGGATGAAGCGCCAGTTCGTTTTTCGCCGGCGCGGCAAAACGCGCACGCACGATGAACGCGGGTGGTTTCGCGAGCAGGTCGTTCATCAGTTCGGCGCGATTGGCCGCCAGACGCGCGGTTTCGCGACCGTACCACTTGCCGAATTCTGCGGGCAGTTCGTAGGCCACCTCGAAATTCATATGATGACGTGTCGGCGCGAACCGTCCGGCGAACCAATACACCGACGGCAGGTAATCGTAAACGAGCAGCCCGTCGTCCGGCCTGCTGTTTGAGCGGATGTACTGGCCCGCCGGGCGCGAAACGAGCTCCCATTCCAGATGATTGTAGGGCGTCACGAAATCGAGCCAGCCGGGGCCGAGCGAGCGATTGAGTGCGAACATTTCGCGACTGACCGGCCGCCCGGTGGTCAACAGCGCCTTGGCGCCCAGCGCGGCGAAACGTAGTTCGCGCTGTTGGCAGAAGAGTAATGACAATAAGGTCAACGCGAGAATCGCGATGCGACCGCGACCGGTGAAGTTCTTCGTCAACCGCTCGAAGCCCAGCGCGGCCAGACCGCACAACGGCGGCAGCAGAAAAAGATAGTAGTGCGGGAAAAATTTTGTGCCCGCGACGACGGCCGCCAGCGAACCGAGCAGCCAGAGCGTCAAGAGCGCCGGTGCGGCGGAGGCGCCCTTGCGCCACGCGACGTACAGGCCGACCGGCCACAGGAACATCAGCAGCCAGGTGTGGTGGACGAAGGCGAAGGTGGTTTTCCAACCCACGGCAAAAAAGTCGCTCCAGGAGCGCGAAGCGGCATACTCCACGTTGCGCCACGGATTAAGCGCGGCGAGCAAATCGCCGGAGCAGCCCTTGGCGGCGAAGTAGAGCAGGGTCAGCATCCAGGGCAGCAGCGCGCCGGCGGCGAAATCAACGATGGACAATCCGCCGCGACGCGGCTTTTCCTTCGTTCCATGAAAAACGAAAAACGGCACGATCGCACCCAGGGCGAGGGCGGGCAGCGCCGCTTGCTGTTTCATCAACACGGCGAGTCCGGCCAGGATGCCCGCGCCGAAAACGAGGCGGAATCTTTCGGCGCTGCGCCATTGCCAAAGCAGATACGCGGCGGCGGTCAGCGGCAGCAGCGTCCAGGTTTCGAAGTTGGGCGCGAAGCCGTTGACGAAACCGCCGGCGGAAAACACGCCATAGAAGAGAGCGGCGAACCAACCGGCGCGGCGGTCGGTCATCGCTTCGACAAGTTTCGCCAACACGAGAGCGACGAGTAAATGATACACGGCAAGGAAAATCTGCACGCTCACCATCCGGTGAAACATGCTCAGCAACAGTGCGAACACGGCGTAGCTGCCCGGCGGTTTGGTTTCGACGGCGTCGGGATAGATGCAGCCGCCGTCGGCGAACAATTGCGCGCTGTAGACGGTGGCGGCGACGTCCGGATCGAAAAACGCCTCGACGAACGAGGGCAGGCGCAGGAAGACGACCACGAGGATCAGCAGGATCCAGACAACGAGGCTTTGGGCGCGGGATTGTTCCACCGGTACCGTTCTTTGTTGGTTTGAATCAGTAGAGCATATCGCCGTCGGGGTGACAATTGCGCCGCCCGCGTCACGGCGCTTGTTGCAGCAGCTCCCGCGCGATCGAACGAAGTTGATCGTCGCGCAAGTCCTTGTACACCTCATTCGCCGAAGCGGTTTGTTGCAGAGCCAGCAGGCAGCGGATTTTCTCCAGCCGCAGTTCGTCGAGGCAGGGCGCGCAGGCGGAAAAATCCGGCGCATGCGTTTCGATCAAGGCCAGCGCGTCGGTCGTTCGCCCGGCGCGGCGCAGATCAACCGAGGCCTTGGTCGCCAAACGCGTCGCCAGCAGCGCCTGCTCGTCGTCGGCGAAAGGTCCGCGCGGAATGTTTTGCGGCAGATTCTCTTTTTCGGATACCGCCGCCAGCAGCAAACGGATTTTCTCCTTGGCGGCTTCTTCGATGAGCGGCTGCGCCAATGCCTGCCGATAGACCTCGCGCGCGATTTCGCCGGTCAGCGCGGAGGCGAGTTTATCCGCCAGATAGGTCAATAGCGCAGCTTGTTGCGCAGGAGGAGCGTCCGCCAACTCGCGCTGCAGGAACGCCACGCCCGCCGCGTCGTCGTTGCGCGCCAGATAAAACAGCAGGCGTTGGCCGACGACCACCCGCCGCTCATAGTCGGCCGACGACAATTTCGTCAGCATCTCATCGGTGGCGGTCAGGAATAGCTCATCGTTTTTTTCGAGCGCCGCCAGCTCCATCAGGCGCGGCAGCAATTGCAGGTACAGGTTGGGCGTCTTGCGAAATTCGGTGAGGCGCGCGACGAGCTCGGCGGCCTCCTGCGCGGGCGGCGCGACCAAGCGCAGACACTGGGCCAGGCCGAGCATGGCCTTGGTGTAATTGCCTTCCCAGGCGTACATCAGCTCGGGCGTCCACTCCATGTCCAGGTAAAAACGGAAGCGTTCGACGGCCGGCGCGACCTGACCGGCGAACATGAGCTGTTCGGTTTGCTCGAGGTAGCGCGCATGCCGCGTGGGATCGATCAACTGCAAATAGGCGATCAGATCGATCGGCGGCGGTTCGGGCGCGCGCAAGGCTGCCACGGCCGGGTTTTCGCGGATGACCAAAGTCAGGTCGTCCAACGGCATACGTAAGCGCTCGACCAGGCGCGGCGACAGGTCGTCGAGCACCGGTTGCAGCGGCGCAAAGGATGCCGGCTGCTGTTTGAACAATCCGCCGACGACCAGCGAATCGAAGGCGGAAGTTTGCGAGTCGAAATTTTCCAGCGTAACCACAAAGCGCGAGCGCGGCAGATCTTCGACCAGCGCGGCGATCGGACGGCGCAAGCCGCCGCGCATGGGATAGCGATCGTTAGCGAGGAAGAAGTGTTCTTCCTGCGGGTACAGGCGCTCCCACAAGCGGTACTGCACGAGGTAGGGCTGACGCCACACGGTGTCGTTATGCAGCGTGAGGTGCATTTCGACGATGCCCAGCCAATCGCGGTTGGTCACGTCGACCACGGCCACGTCGCCCAAGGACGCCGCGCCGGTCGTCCGGCGTAGTTGCTTGGCGAAAAGCCGCTCGTTGTCGAAGGTGCGCTTTTCCATCAGGTAAACCGTTTCGCTCGAACCCAAGGCCATCAGCCGGGCGAAGCCGTCGCCGGTGGGGAACCAGGGGGCGAGTGCGAGCAGCGTATACCAACCCAGCAGCAACGGCAGAATGAGGTTACGGAATTTCGGCGGCAGGCGATCGAGCACGGCTACGGCGGAAAGGATCAGCAGGGCGAAGGCGCCCAGGGGGTACCATTCCCATTTAATGTCCAACTGCGTAAAGAAAATCAGCGCGGGTAAGGCGCCCAACAGGGGCAGCAAGGCGCGCTTGGGCATTTCCTTCCACTGCGCCAGCGGCGCGGCGATGAGCACGGTCAGCAACGCGGGCAGGGCGGCATAATCCAGCAGCAACAGACGCAGCGGGAAAAACCATGGATGCGCCAGGCTTGCGCCGGGATCGACCAGGTTGACGGCCAGTTCGTGCGGCAGCTTTTCGATGA
>CALBTQ010000083.1 GCA_937967875.1 uncultured Pseudomonadota bacterium | reverse complement strand
CGAGTTCGTATTCGGTGACTGGAGTTCAGACGTGTGCTCTTCCGATCTTGAAGGCATTCCGTTGTTTTTCATCGTGCTGATCTGGCGCGTGTTGCATCACCGGCGACGACTCGACCGACGGTCGCTCTGCACGGAAATGAAAACGCTGCTTTGGGGCGCGTCGCCCGCGGTCATCGCCCTCGTTTTGTTCAAACTGCGAATGGCCCCCGAAAATGACATCGTCAATTCCGATTTGTTCTCGGCGCTCGCGCCGAGGCTCGCCGATCCGTTGCGCTGGATAAAGGTAACGAAATTGTTTTTCGCCAATCTCGCCCGTATCGGCTGGTCGGCGGCGACCTGGCCTTCCTTGCTGGTCGTCGCTGTGTTGTTCGGACTGAAACGCAAGAAAGCGGAACCATTGAAGGCGTTAATCGTTCCGGCGGCAATGCTTTTGGTCTACTTCGGCATCTATCTGCTCACCTCGCACGACGTGGCCTGGCAGATCGACGTATCAATCGACCGTTTACTCCTTCATCTCTGGCCGACCTTGCTCTTCCTGTATTTTTGCCTCGTGCACAATCCGTTGAAAAAAGAACCGCCCGCGCCGTAAGGCAAGACAATTAGGCTTGACGAAATTCGCCGGGGCGCACCGGCTGCGGATCGTTTACTGATTGAGGAACAGCGCGTTGCACGTGTTGTACTGCGGCGCCAGCGGCCCGATCGCCTGCAGGCAATGCGGTTTCAGGTCGACGTTGGGCAACTCCACTTGCTCCAGACGATCGGCCAACACCTCGTACAACACCGCGCTACCGGAACTCGTGCCCAGCACGAACACCCGCCCGTCGCGCAACACCAGCGAGGAAACCACGTGGATCGTCTGTTGCGGCTCGCGGCAGGACCATTGCCCGTCGCGGTACTCCCACAGCGCGTCGGTCTTGCCCTGGCGGAAGGCGGGCACGAGCGCATAGCCCGTTTCCTGGTCGCGGTTGTGGCCGTACGAAAACGCGACGATCGTCCCCGGGTCGTCGCAGCCCGTCGGCGCGTCCACCTCCGCCCACTGACCGTCATGCAAATGCAGCAGCGTGCTGTCGACCCACTCGCCTTCCGTCCAGAAAATGAAGCTCTCGTGATCGTCGACCAGCATCACCGACCAGAACAATCCGTTATCATACGCGGCCGGCGCCGCCTCCGTGGTCATTGTCCGACCGTTCCAATAACCGACGATGGCCGCGTTCCCCGCATACGTCCCAACAAAATAACCGTTATCCGGCCGGGTGAAGTCCATGAACATGTAGCCGTTGGTCATCGGGGCGATCAAAACCGGTGCGCCGTTCACATACGACCACAACCGAAACGCGATGATAACGAAACCCAATTCGGCCGTCGCCACCCACAGGTTGTTCGCCGCCGGCGCGAACAAGGCCGACACGCTTAAGTAGTCATCGGGGGGCAGGTGCGCATTGTCGAGCGACCAACCGGTCTGCGGATCGTAAACCAGCAGCCGATAATCCTGCGTCAGGCCGTTGGCGACATTCACCGCCTGCCAGCCGGTCCGGCCCGCCAGGAAAAACGACGCTCCCAAAAAACCGTCGGTAAAACCTTGTCCGGGAAAATCCTCGCGCCGCCAGCCGTCCGACCGCTGGCGCAAACTGAAGCCCGAGCCGTCGCCGTCTTCGCCGATGATCAACAGCCTGGTCGTTGTGTTGTCGTCATCGCCGGTATCATCGTCGGTCGTATCGTCATCGGTTGAAGCATCATCGTCGGAAGAATCGTCATCGGAAGATGTATCGTCGTCATCGGCAGTATCGTCGTCGGAAGATGTATCGTCGTCATCGGAGGAATCGTCGTCGTCGCCGCAGGCGAGCGGCAGTGAAGATAGGATGATGAACGCGGCAAAAAGTCCCAACCATCTTTGTAACTGCATACCGGCCTCCGCCAACGGGCGCCCCGAACCCGCAAAAATGTCGGCTGGCAGCAATGTCCAATCTCGCCATTAACGTAGTGCGTTCATGGACGAAATTCAAATGAATTTTTGTTGAAAAAATATTTTTTTAAGGTCAGGGGCAGTAGTCCAGTTCCTGCAACAGTTCGAAGTCCTCGTCACTAACGCAGACGGGGTCCTTCGCAACCGCGTCGTCGCATTCCTCGGTGCAGGAATAGCCGATGGGACATTCGCCGTCGATATCGCAGGGTTGCGTGCAATAGGTGTTGCTTTGTGAGCCGACGCAAAACTGCGAACGGCATTCGATGAAGTCGTCGCTCTTGCACCACAGCTCGTAGCAATTGATGTCGCAGGCTTCGCCGACGTCGCCGGTGTAGCCCAGGCCGTCGTCGTTATCCAGCAGGTCTTCGTGACCGCAGGCCGCGAAGAATAGAAAAGGCGCCGCCGAAAGCAGCAGCGCCGAAAGCAGCAACCATTTTTTCATGACGATCCGTTCCGCCTTCGCCGAACTATTCCAGACGCATCGGCATCACCACCGACAGGTAACCCTGGTCGCTCGGCGTCTTGATCGTGCACGGCGACAGCCCGTCGGCCATTTCCAGAATGACGTCCTCGTCGTTGAGCACGCCCAGCGCATCGAGGATGTAACGCGCGTTGAACCCGATTTCCATTTCGGCGCCTTCGTAATTGGCCTGCACCTGCTCGACCGCCTCGCCGAGATTCGGATTCTTACAACTGATTTCCAGCGAGCCGCGCCCCAGGCTGACCTTCACGCCCTTGTTGAGTTCGGTGGCCATGATCGACACGCGTCGCAACGCGGAGAACAGCTTGTCGCGCGAGATAGTGACGATCTTGTCGTTTTTCTTGGGCACTACCTGTTCGTAATCGGGGTAATCGCCGTCGATCAGCCGCACGATCAATTCCGTGCCGCCCTGACGCACGAAGATGTTGCGTTCCTTCACGCCGAACACCACGTCGCCTTCGCCTTCGGCCAGCAGCTTGCGCAATTCCATCACGCCTTTTTTCGGGATGATGATGCCCGGGTCGATCGTCGCTTCGATGCCCGCGGGCAACTCTTTTTCGCACAGCGCCATGCGGTGACCGTCGGTGGCGACCATGCGCAGTTTGCCGTCGACGGTGACGAAAAACACGCCGTTTAGGTAATAGCGCGTCTCGTTCGTGCTGATGGCGAACTGCGTTTTATCGATCATCTCGGCCAGAATCTGACCGTTGATGGTGAACTCCATCGCGCCTTCGGTCGAAGATCGGAAGAGCACACGTCTGAACTCCAGTCACCGAATACGATCTC
>CALBTQ010000082.1 GCA_937967875.1 uncultured Pseudomonadota bacterium | reverse complement strand
CTCTTTCCCTACACGACGCCCTTCCGATCTCAATCAGGCGGGCAAGACGGGTATCTTGGCGCTCAGCCACGGCAAGCGCAAAGTGCATATTCACTGCGACCGCGGTGAAATCGTCTATGTGACCAGTTCGTACTTCCCGGATCTGACGCTGGGCGAGTTCCTGCTTAAGGACAAAAAGATCACCATGCAGGTCCAGGAAGAATCGATCGACAAGGCCAAAGCGTCCAAAATCAAACAGGGCGCCTATCTGGTCGAACGCGGATACCTGTCGCCGCACGATCTGTATGAAGCGCTCAATACCCAGGTGACCGAAAAGCTGTTCAAGCTCTTTACCTGGGGCGAAGGCGATTTCTTCTTCCGCGAAGGCGAGATCGTGCCTGAGGAACACCGCATTCTCAACATCTCGTTCCCCAACCTGCTGTATCGCGGCATTCGTTCCTACATGCAGATGAATCGTCCGCCGATCGAATTTCGCGGCCGCAAGGAAAGCCCGCTGGCCAAGCGGTTGGCCGGACGCTACAAAATCGAAGACCTGCGCCTCGGACCGACGGAAACGCGCATTTACAATTTAATCAACGGCCAACGCACGTTGCGCCAGATCGTTTCGCTGGCCAACATGAACAAGCGCGCCGCGTACAAGGTGCTTTACGGGCTGTATCTGCTCGAGTTGATCGGCTTCCCCGAAGCGACCAAAACCGACGAATTCAAACTCCAGACGAAAAAAAGCAAACCGACGAAAAAAGAGAAAGACGGTTTCGAGGTCAGCATTTCCGCCGACCTTATCAAAGAGGCGATGCAGAGCGTCGATCGCATCAAGCAGGAAGTGGCCGACATGGGCGACGAAGCCGACATCTCCATCGAGATGCTGGCTGAGCAAACCCGGGCCCGCGCCAAAAGCGCCAGACCGGTCAGCGAAGCCGATGAGTTCGCGGCGAAGGTCGACGAGACGCTGGGCGGAAGCGCCGCGGCTAAAGCCGAATCCAAATCCAAGCCGGCATTTGCCCCCGAACCGGAAGTGGCGGACGACCTGGAAGGCTCAACCGAGCGCGATCCGTTCGCCGTTGCCGGTGACGACGATTTCGGCGGCGACGATCTATCGGTGGAGCCGGAAACCGACGCCGGTCTGGGCGAGGAAGAGGTCGGCTGGGAATCCGAGGAATTCGGCTCCGACGGCGGCTTCGGCGAACCCGAGGAAGAAGAGCCTGCCGAAGATTATTTTATGGATATCGAGGATTACACCAATCCGGAAGATTTGATCAAACAGGCTGTCTTCCTGATCGAAGAGGAGCGGTGGGGCGACGCGGTCCGCTTCATGCAAAAAGCGATCGACCTGGATGAAAACAACCCGGACTCGTATGCCTTGCTGGGCTGGTGCCAGTTCAACGAGCAAGGCGGCGTCAACATCACGCAGGCCGAAGCGACCATCAAAAAGGGAATGCGTTTGGATTCGACGCGGTATATGCCCTATCTGTACCTGGGCAAATTATATGCCGCCTCCAATCAGTATGAATTCGCCGAGCTGCATTTTGTCAAAGCGTTGGAACTCAACGTTGAGTGCAGTGAGGCGAAAGAAGAGATCAAGCGCATCTACAGTCGATAAAAATATAAAAATAACATCTGCACATTGCGTGTTCAGCGGGCCCGGGCCACCCGTGTAAAATCCTGTTTTCGTACGCTGACGAATCGAGTATAATCACCGGGAAATTCCTGTTCGATTTGAAGAGAGAGTTATGGGCGATATCCCGGGCACTTACGACAAATTGCGCGAGCGACGCGAACGATCGATTCGATATTTCGGAATTTGTCTGCTGATCATTGTGATCGGATTGCTGAGTATCCTGGCTGTCCCGCGTTGGCAGATCGTGTTGATTATGCTGTTGGCTCCCACCTTCATCGGCGGTTACGCCATGGGCTCCTACCTGCGCAATTTATCGGTGGAAATCCTTTCCGACAAAGGATACGAACACGATGACGCCGATTTATGGTCGCTGGTCGGTGGCATTTTCGGCGGTATTTTCGGTACGGTATCGCTAGCCGGCCTGCAGTTGGTTTTCGTCATGTTGCTCATCAGCATGGGTTCGCTGAAATTCTAACCCACCGTTGGTTCCGGCGTTATAACTTGTCGATTTTTCGTTTGTTTTCTGTGTTGACTTCCAGCGGGTTCAGCATTAATCTCAGCCGAATTTCGACGTTCCTCTGGAGGTTAGGGTATGTCTAAAACACAAGAGATCATCAAGCAGACCGAAACCTACGGCGCGCATAATTACAAGCCCCTTCCGGTCGTCATCGAAAAGGCCGAAGGCGTGTGGATGTACGATGTGGAGGGCGCAAAGTTCCTCGATTGCCTGTCCGCCTATTCGGCCGTCAGCCACGGCCACGGCCACCCGCGCGTGCTCAAGGCCATGCACGAACAGGCCGACAAACTCGTGGTTACTAGCCGCGCATTTTACAACGATCAGCTCGGTCCCTGGTGCCAGGAGCTGTGCGAATTGGCCGGCATGGAAATGGCCTTGCCGATGAACACCGGCGCCGAGGCCGTCGAAACCGCGATCAAAGCGGTGCGCAAATGGGGCTACCGCGTCAAAGGCGTCCCCAAGTACCAAGCGAAGATCATTTGCTGCGCCGACAATTTTCACGGCCGCACGACGACCGTGGTCAGCTTCTCCAGCGATGAACTGTACCGCGAGGATTTCGGCCCGTTCACTCCGGGTTTCGAAATCATTCCCTACGGCGATATCGAGGCGCTGAAAAACGCGATCGACGAAAACACCATTGCCTTCCTTGTCGAGCCGATTCAGGGCGAGGCCGGCGTGTGCGTGCCGCCGGCGGGCTACCTGGAAGCGGTGCGCGAAGTGTGCACCGAAAACAACGTGCTGTTGGTCTTCGATGAAATCCAGACCGGCCTGGGCCGCACCGGCAAACTCTTTTGCTGGCAGCATGAAGAGGCCAAGCCCGATCTGATGTGCCTGGGCAAGGCGCTGGGCGGCGGCTGCGTGCCCATCAGCGCGGTCGTCGGTCGCAAGGATGTGCTCGAGCTGTTCCGTCCCGGCGAACACGGCTCGACCTTCGGCGGCATGCCGCTGTCCTGCGCGGTCAGTCGCGAAGCCCTACGCGTGTTGGTTGAGGAAGACCTTACCGGACGCGCCGTGCGGTTGGGCGCGCGTCTGTACGATGGGCTCAAGGCCATCCGCTGCGACCAGATCAAGGAAGTGCGCGGCAAAGGTTTGTTGCTCGCCGTGGAATTCAACGACGGTCCGCGCACCGCGCGCCAGGTGTGCGAAGCGTTGCAGGCCGAGGGGATCCTGTGCAAGGAAACCCATGCGACGACCGTGCGTTTCGCACCGCCGTTGGTCATCACCGAAGAGCAGATCGACATGATTATCGCCGCGACGAAAAAAGTACTGGAAGGCTAAACGGCTTTTCGGTGTTATATTGAAGTGTACTTCGCAAAGAGTTTTTAATCGTCAACGAGTGGGATGGGGTCGACATCCGATCGTGACATTTATAGTGAGAGGAGTCTGATTATGGCTAAAATTAAAAGAGTGTTCGCGCGCGAGATTCTCGACAGCCGCGGCAATCCGACCGTCGAGGTGGATCTGACCACCGACGCGGGCATCAGCGTGCGCGCGGGGGTGCCCTCCGGCGCCAGCACCGGTTCGCACGAGGCCGTGGAATTGCGCGACGGCGACAAGGGCCGGTACAGCGGCAAGGGCGTGCTCAAGGCCGTCGCCAACGTCAACGAGATCATTGCGCCCAAGGTCATCGGCAAGCCGGTGGCCGAGCAGGAAGCCATCGACAACCTGTTGATCGAACTCGACGGTACTCCCAACAAAGGCAAACTCGGCGCGAACGCGATCCTGGGCGTTTCGCTGGCCGTGGTGCGTGCGGCGGCGTTGGAAGCCGGCGTGCCGCTGTACCAGCAGATCGTCAAGTCCGACAGCGCGACGCTGTTGCCCGTGCCGATGATGAACATCCTCAACGGCGGCGCCCATGCGGCGAACAACGTGGACATTCAGGAGTTCATGATCGTTCCGGCCGGCGCGCCGAATTTTCGCGAGGCGCTGCGCTACGGCTCCGAAGTGTTCCATGCATTGAAGAAGGTGCTCAACGACAAAGGCTACTCGACCGGCGTGGGCGACGAGGGCGGCTTCGCTCCCAACTGCACTTCCAACGAGGAAGCGTTGCAGTTGATCGTCAAGGCCATCGAGAAAGCCGGCTATCGCCCGGGCGAGGACATCTTCCTGGCTCTGGACGTCGCCTCCAACGAAATGCTTAACGAGGACGGTTCCTATTCGTTCCCGGCCGAGAACATGAACAACGTGCCGGCGGCGGGCGTGATCGACTTCTACCGCGGCCTGCTGGCCAAGTACCCGATCCTTTCCATCGAAGACGGCTTGGCCGAAGACGATTGGGACGGCTGGAAGTTGCTGACCCAGGAACTGGGCAAGAAGGTGCAGCTCGTCGGCGACGATCTGTTCGTCACCAATCCCGAGCGGCTGCGGCGCGGCATCGACGGCGGCATCGCCAACTCGATTCTGATCAAGCTCAATCAGATCGGCACGCTCACCGAAACGATCAACGTCATCGCCATGGCGCGCGAAGCCGGTTACACCCAGGTGGTCAGCCACCGCAGCGGCGAAACCTGCGATTCGTTCCTGGCGACGTTGGCGGTCGCGTGCAGCACCGGGCAGGTGAAAACGGGCAGCCTGTGTCGCTCGGAGCGCTTGGCCAAGTACAACGAACTGCTGCGCATCGAGGAACAGCTCGAAGGGCAGGCGCGGTGGATCGGCAAAAACGCGTTTCCGCGATGAAACGTTCGCCGATCGCCATTCTTTTCATTTGCGCAATCGCGCTGGCGGCGTGTAGTGCGCCGCCGGCTGACGTTATCGAAACCGGCTCGGTTCCCACCGAGTCGGTTTCTTCCATCTACGTAGTGGCGACGGGTAAAGTTCCGCCCATCGCCATGGCCACGTTGCTGGCCGACATCAAAGCCGAATTCACTCTGCCGGTGGAAAAACGTTTCGAGGCGACCGCCTTTGCCGCCGCCGATCAACAGGATCTGCTGACGCGTCTGGGCGAACTGCGAGGCGATCGCCCGCTGTCCACGGTGATAGTCGTGCTGACCGATCAACCGCTGATCGCCGCCGACGCGAAAACCTCCTCGATCGGCGTGGCCGTGCCGGGCCTGCGTTCGCTGGCGGCGGCGACGACCGAATTTCATGGTCGAAGCGGGACGATGGGACAGCGCGAGGCGGACGATTATTCGCGCTTGTTTTTTCATTTGTTCGCCCACACGCTGGGCGTCGGACATATCGACAATGCCGATTGTTTGATGCAGGATTGGCGGAATGATCCGCGTCGTCTGATGGATATGCCCGACAAATACTGCCCTGCGACGTTGCGCGTTTTTCAACCCTTTTTGAAAGTCCGTGAAGCGCCGCCGGCGAAAGACAAGCCCTGACCGTTTCGTCCGTCGCGGGATTTATGGGAAAGCGCATCATCTCTTGACGTCCAGTGGGGGGCATGTTAAGACGGGCGCGCGATCAAACTCGAAGAATTCTCGTTTGAATTTCGGCGCATTACGGCCTGCCGCCAACCCCGGCCGCCTGCGGCGGAGACCTGGCGCCATCAACGACGATCGAGGTGGCGATGAGCAAAGTCTATTTCAGTTGTTGGGGCGACACACTTATCGACAACCGGGACAAACCGGAAGCCGAATGGACTGCGCCGGCAGGACTTAAACTTCCCTTCACCTACGAACAGCAAGACGATGTGCGCGCGTTCATCGGGTGGGACGGATTTTTCCTGGCCGATACGAACGTTTCGATCGTTGCGTTGTGCCGCGCCTACATGGAAGCAGTGCAGGCCGAAGCGAGTTGCGGCGAATGTTATCCCTGCCGCGTCGGCACGCAAATCGCCGCCGAGTTGCTCGGCAAACTGTGCGCGGGCAACGCGACCACCGACGACCTCGGGCAGTTGCACGCTTTGTTGCTCGACATCAAGCAGGCTTCCAAGTGCCAGGTGGGACAGACCTCGCCGACGCCCGTGCTCAAAGCGCTCGAACATTTCGCGCTGGACTTCGATCGCTGCATCGAATCGGGCCGGGACATCGAACCGGTCAAGCTGCTGATCCGCGTCAGCGCGCCGTGTCGCGAAGCCTGTCCGGCGCATCTGGATATCCCGCTGTACGTGGAAAACATCCGCAAGCGACGCTACGCCGCCGGCAGCGACGTTGCCCGCGAAAATTGCGTGATGCCCTGCGTACTCGGACGCGTGTGCGTACGCCCGTGCGAATTCAATTGCCGCCGCGCGAACGTCGACGAGCCGATTCAAATCAAGTACCTCAAACGCTTCGCCGCCGATTATGAAATGAACCACGGACTGATTCCCGCGCGCAATCGCAACGCCAAACCGAACGCCACCGGCAAGCGCGTGGCGGTCATCGGCGCCGGTCCGGCCGGTCTGGCCGCGGCGGAAAAACTGGCGCTCGCCGGGCACGACGTAACGATTTTCGAGGCGCTCAGCGAAGGCGGCGGCATGGCCGCGGTGGGCATTCCCGATTATCGCCTGCCGCGCAAGGTGCTGCGCCGCGACATCGATTACATCGCCGCGTTGGGCGTGCAGATCCTGTACAACAAACGCGTGGGCGACGATGGCTTCACCTGGACCGACCTGCGCGGCATGGGCTTTGACGCGATTTTCATCGGCATCGGCGCGCATCCCTCCAACCGGTTGGGTGTGGACAACGAAGATGCCGGTTACAAAGGCTTTATTCCCGGCGTTAATTTGTTGCGCGCCGTCGCCCTCGGGCACGGGGGGATGCAGGGTCG
>CALBTQ010000081.1 GCA_937967875.1 uncultured Pseudomonadota bacterium | reverse complement strand
CGATGACTGCGCCAACATCGCCGAATTTCCCGCAAACGGTGCAGAGCGGCGTCCAGTTCGCGCCCTTCCAGGGGATCGCCGCGAATCACGATTTCCGCGCTTTTCCATGTGCGGACCAGGCCGATCAGCGAGGTCAATTCGGCGGATGTGGCGACCACGTCATGGACGACCGAGACGTCGAGGTGTCGCAGCCGGCCACCTTCGGCCGTCTCCACCCGGATCGAGCCGCTTCCCGCCAGTTTTTTCACCCGCCGCAATGCCTCGCCGAAGTTGACCGATGGGCTGCGGCCGAAGGAAATGCGAACGGGCGATGTTGAATCAGTCGGCGCTTCATGGCAGGCAATGGAGATGATCTCCCGCTCGAGAGAGTCCGCCACGGCGCCGCTTTTTACGCCCGCCCGCCTCGGTGCGCCGAATTGCGAAACCGCCGTCCATCCTTGTTTGATTTTCGCCGCCAGCCACAAGTCAGCATGTGCTTCGGCTTTTTCACGCGTGGACCCGATGCGGATGTCGGTTTTCAGCGACGGTTCGCGGCCCGGCGCAAAATCCGTGAAATACACAACCCAGGGCGGATAGGCCGGATTGATTGCCTCCTTGTTGGTTCTCCACACGACCAGCTTGCGCACGGCAAGGCCGGCTGGCGTTTGCTTTGTATAAACCTCGCGGCGCAGCATCTCCGAAGCGGGTAACGATTGCGGGTCATGCATTTCGCTTTCCACGGCGACCAGGTCCGTTACCTGCGAAAAGCGTACGTCGCGATCGTTGACGGATTTGTCGTCCCGCACGCGTACGAAAACGGCGTTGATCATGCTTACGGCCGGCGCGGGGTGCAGCGGCGACCAGCCCGCCGCATCCGAGTATTCCAACACCATCCGCCGGATCGGCTCGCTATCGGCGCGGCGGGTGAGCAGGTCGTTGCACGTCACTTCAACAACCAGGGTTGGTTTTACCCAGCGATACAGAACGCCGTGCTCGCCGGCCAGGCGGAATGACGATTCACATATTGATTGGAAAAGGGAGCCGAACAGGTCCTTTCGTTCCTTTTCCGAAAATCCACTCCGCACCCGGCCGATCGGCCGAAAGCGTTGCTCCTTGTCCATAAGAGCGAGTAGCAACTCGGAGACGCGGCCGCCGTTTTCCGCAAACCCGACGACCGCGGCGTCGATGGAGATCTCCGGCTTGACCTTGAAAATGCGCCCATCAACCGAATGGATGACGATCCCTTCCGCGCCGCCCCTGGTGACGAAACGGTCGTAGGCGGCGGCGACGTCCGCGATGCCGTTGGCCGGTTCGAATCGTGCCGGATGAATCCGCTCGCCTTTCCCGAATAGCTGTCGCAACCGCTCCACTCGTTTTCCAAAGGGCAGTTGTTGCGCATCTTGCTCGCCATCCCGCAGCAGATCGAATGCGGCGAAGCGCAATCGCGCCACATCGGCATTAACGCCGCCACCCAGCGCGGCATGAAGGTCGTGTACC
>CALBTQ010000080.1 GCA_937967875.1 uncultured Pseudomonadota bacterium | reverse complement strand
GCGCCCACCGAGATCTACACTCTTTCCCTACACGACGCTCTTCCGATCTCGCGGATCCTCGTAGACGACTTCGTAAATGCAGTTGTGAAAAAAGAAGGTGCGCAACCGTTTGAAAGCGCTTTCCGCGTGGCCGAACAGCGCCCGTGTCAGGCGCACATACGGCGTCATCGACCAGCCGCCGTTGTCGATGAACAAAAACACGGACAGCTTGTCGCGCAGGCTGCGGTCGAAGACCAGCTCGATCTCACCGGCGTTGCGCACGGTTTCGTAGATCGATTTCTCGACGTTCAGTTTGTCTTTCGGCCCGGACGGGGCGAGGTACTTCAGCGAGCGCAGGGCTTCGCCGAGGTTATGCGCGGACAGCTTCGCTTCGCTTGAATAGTCGATGTAGCGCCGCTCCATCGCCACCTGAATCGCGCTGCGATTCATGCTGGTTCCGCCGACGCGCATCCCGCCGGGGTGATGTCCGCCGTGACCGACCGGGCTGGTGCCCCGCGTGCCGATCCAACGGTTGCCGCCGTCGTGGCGTTTGGTCTGCTCGCGCAAACGGTCGAGGAAATATCGCTCCAGTTCCTCGGGCGTCATCGCTTTGATCTTGGTCTGCTCCTCCGGGCTGAGACCGGCGAGGTTGGCCGGATCGTTCAGCCATTCTTGCAGCAGCCGTTGCATGTCGGCGGTCAGCGCGTTGAGCAGTTCGTCGTCTAGTTCCTTGCCCGCGAAGTAGTTGGCGAAAATCTTGTCATAGATGTCGAACTGCCGCTCGCTCTTGATCATGATCGAGCGGGCGACCACGTAGAAATCGTCGAGGCTGGAAATCATCCCCATGGCGAGGGCTTTTTGCAGGCGCAGAAACGAGGTCGGACTCGCCGGAATCCCGTATTCGCGCAGGCGGTAGAAAAAGCCCTCGAACATGATTCGTCCTTACGCGCTGCGCTGGTTGAGCCACGAACGGGCGCGCAGCAGGTCGTCGGACTTTTTGAACAACAGGCCCAGCAACGGCACCTTGCGATCGTCCGACAGTTGCTTCGGATCGAAACCGTCTTCGCTCATCAGCGCCTGAACCCAGTGCAGCAATTCGCGCGTGGCCGGTTTTTTTTCGATGCCTTCGATCTCGCGCAGGCGATAAAACGACTCGATGCACGCGTCGGCGATGCGGTCGGCCAGTTTGGGGAAATGCGCGTCGACGATTTCCCTCATCATCTCCGGCCGTGGAAACGCGATGTGGTGGAACACGCAACGGCCCAGGAACGGATCGGACAGATCGCGCTTGGCGTTGGATGTGATGACGATCACCGGTCGATGGGTCGCATGGATCGTGCGGTCGATTTCGACGATGTCGAAGCTCATTTGATCCAGCACGTCCAGCAGGTCGTCCTGAAATTCGCTGTCGGCCTTGTCGATTTCGTCGATCAGCAGCACCACGCGTTCCTGCGCCGTGAACGCCTGACCGATCTTGCCCATGCGGATGTACTCTTCGATGTTGGACACGTTGCGCTTCGAATCGCCGAACCGGCTGTCGTTGAGGCGGGTCAGCGTGTCGTACTGGTACAGCGCTTCGACGGCCTTCATGTTGCTTTTCACATTGAGTTGAATCAGCGGCGTGCCCAGGTCTTCGGCGATCGCATGCGCCAGCAGCGTCTTGCCGGTGCCCGGCTCGCCCTTAAGCAGCAGCGGCAACTCCAGCCGGATGGCCACATTGACCACGCGCGCCAATTCGGGATCCAAAATATAGGTCTTCGTTCCGGTAAACCGGGGAGCGGTCATCAGCTTGATACCTCCCTTTAGTGGTCGGCGATAACGGGGGGATGGTTCGTGGTGTGGTTTCTGATCGCCAAAACGGGAATTATACTGACCAGCACCAGCGTGGCGCCGATAAGGAACGCCCCGACATAGTGCAGGATATCGACAATCACGCCGCCCAGGATTGGTCCGCTGGCCAACCCGATGCTCATGCCCAGGTTAAAGATGGCCATCGAACCGCCCATGCCGCCTTTCTTGCCTTCGGTGGTCATCATACCACCTGCGGCCGGAATGGAAATGGCGCCGGCCACACCCATCATCAGGTTGATCGCCAGCAACTGCCAAAAGCCCTCGACGAAGACCATCATCGCCAGACTGACCGCCTGACCGATCGTACCGACGATCAGCAAGCTGGAGCGATTGACCTTATCGCCGAGTCGTCCGAAAAATGGTTGCACAATGGCGGAGGTCAATAGATTCGTGCTCAACACGACGCCCACCTGCGCGGTCGTCAGATGCAATTGCAGCTCGCCGAACAGCGGCAGCAGCATCGTGACGATGCCGCGTCCGAAGGAATTGGCGATACGGAAAAAAAACAATCCGCGGATGATCGGGTTTCTCAGCAGAACCCGGTAGCGCACTTCGATCCGCGATCGGCTTTGCTCCTGGGAGAGTTTCGGTTCGGGCAATAGGCAAAGCACCGAAAGGAAACTGATGAAGCACAACGCGGCCAGAAAGATGAAGTTGGCGGAAAACGATAGGTAATCTTCGATCAGTCCGCCGATGATCGGGCCGCAGCCGAAGCCGCCGAAGAGGGCCACCACAAACCAGGCCATGTAGGTCGATTCCTTGCCGTCCGGGCTGATCTCGCCGACATACGCCTGCGAAACGGGGATGATCATCGCCCCGGCCAATCCTTGAAACGCACGCACGCCCACCAATTGCCATGGCGAGGTGCTGAATAGAAAGCCGATCGCCGCCAGCACCTGAATGAGCAAGCCGGCGATGATGAACTGCTTGCGGCCGTGACGATCGCTCAACCGGCCGACCGCCGGCATGGCGAACATGCGGGCGATGGAAAAACCGCCGAAAATCAGACCGAGCATGAAACCCGACGCGCCCAGGGTATTGGCGTAGGTGGGCAAGAGGGGCGAGATGATTCCGACGCCGAGCATCGCCACGAAGATGGCCAGCCACAACACGATGAACGTGCTTTTAACGCTGGCTTGTTTCGCTGCAACCACGACGTTTCCTCCGGAGATCGGAAGAGCACACGTCTGAACTCCAGTCACCGAATACGATC
>CALBTQ010000079.1 GCA_937967875.1 uncultured Pseudomonadota bacterium | reverse complement strand
CCACCGAGATCTACACTCTTTCCCTACACGACGCTCTTCCGATCTTCTTCCAACGCTTCGGGCGTACGCGCCAGCAATCCTTCGACGATCTCGTCCACGGCGGCGGAGACCAGGCTAATCGGATTTTCTTCATGATCGTCGTCATCGTCATCGCCGCTGTAATCGTCGTCATCGTCGTTGTAGTGGCTCCAGGCATCGCCGTCTTTGCCGGGGTTGCATTCACAACCGGCCAAGCCGAGAGCCAACGCCAAACAGCCAATGAAAACAAGAAGATAGGAAAATTTCATGCCGACCCTCCAATTTGCCGTTCCCCTCTCCCGCGACACTCGGTCTACTGCACGGAAAACGCCCCTTCGCCCAGTTGATCCGTGGTTTTATCCAGCAACGCGGCATAGCCCCGCGTATCATCATCGAAGGCCAGGTACAACGCCTGACCGTTGAACGCGCCATCGTCCGCGACCAGCACGTTGCGGATCATCCGCCCGGTAAACGCTTCACCGCCGCAATTCAGGCGAATGTTCTCCCCCGCGCGGGCGGTTCGGCAGGCGAATTGGTTTTCGCCGATCACGATTTTCAACGATGCGTCGTGCGCAAAGAATTGCGGCAGGCCGACGCACCGGTTGCCCAGTTTGCGGCCGACGAAAACAGGCGTATCGCTGACTTCGGCCTCCGGATAGTCGATGATGCCGGTCATTTGGGCGCCCTGCCAAAGCGCCCGGTAGACGATCTCCCCGCCGGGCGTGTCGGCCGTCAGGCTGATTTCCTTGTTCAGGATATTGCCCGCCAGTTTCCAACCGCCGACCATCCCCTCATCGCAAGCGGCGGAAAACAGGCTCACACCGTACAGTCGTTCGCCGGCGCGGCGCACATCGAGCAGTTCAAACGGTGCGTTTGACGGATTTTCCACTCGCAGCAGCCAGAGGCCGTCGACATCGGCGCTGAACAGATCGGAGCAATATCGCATATTGCTGTATTTTTCGGCCGGAAACGTAAAATTGTAGCCTTTCAGGCCCACCCGACGATCATTTTCATCGGTCACGACGAACCGTGTGTTGACGTTCACCGTATCGACGCCCATCGGCAAGAGCTTTGGAATCATAAAGTTTTTCGGATCTTCATCCACAGGCAGGTTCAGATCGACATTGACGTACCACCCTTGCATGTTCGTCATATCCCAATCGTACAAGTAGCTTTCGGGAAGTCCCCACGCCCGCGCATGGCCGCGCAAATCGCCCACATCCAGACCGAAGGTGGCGATCAGATGTTGCCCTTCGTCCAGCAGCGGCAGGTGCAGCATTCCATTCAACCGCACCAGGCCGTTCGAGGGAAAATTGACGTAATCCGGGAAAAAACCATCGGAAATGGTAATGTCGAAATCCTCGCCGCCGAAGAGTTTTTCCTTGCCCGAAACGGTGACAAAATCGTCGACCATCCAGAAATCCACATCACCGAAATGTATTGAAACATAGAACGTCATTTCCTGATAGCCTTGAAAATAAATGGGAAATTCCGTTTCGTCATCCGGAATCACGTTGCCGGAGTAATGAAGGCGCACGTTCACTTCCGCTTCGTAATAGTCTTTTCTGATCCCGCCATGAACGCCGAAGTCGGAGACGATTCGCTCCGGCGAGGTGCGCAGCTCGGCCAACAGGTATTTCAGAAAGCTGTCCCGATCCAGACCGGCGTGCAGGAAATCATCATCAAGGTTGAGATAAACCTTTTCCTCAAGCGCCTCAGCGTCGCGCGCCATCAGGCCCTCGATGACCTCCTGCACCACTTCCGCGATTTCGGGATTATCCAGCCACCCGCCGCCGCCGCTGCCCCAATCGTCGGTGTCGTCGTCGGCATCATCGTCATCATTGCCGATAACCTCTTTCTGGCAGGCGCCGAGGGCAAAAACGCAAAAAATGAGGAGAAGAAAAACGGGGCTTAAACCAAAACGGAAAGGGCAATCCATGGCGCACCTCCAATGCACCAAGCCCCTCTCCTGTCGTTTCTTATAGCACGAAAAATAATTTTGGATAGCAAAAATGTGTCGGCGGAAGAAAAAATCGGCAGCCGGCGGCAATCCTCGCGGCAGCCCTCATCCCCGCCCCTTCTCCCACGGGGAGAAGGGAGTTCACGTTGTCGATTCTTACCCGCTCCCGGCGGGGTGAGGGCAAAAAAAAACGGCGAGCCGCGCGGCTCGCCGTTGTCGGTTTTATTCGGATTACAGCATCGTGAATGATCCTTCGGCGATGTCGCCCGCCGCGTTGCTCAGGATGGCCGCGTAGCCCTGTTCATCGTCGTAGAAGCCCAGGATAAGCGTCTGGTCGTTGTTGACGTCGTCGATCGCAATCAGCACGTTGCGGATCACGTACCCGGTAAACGCTATATTGCCGCAATTCAACCACACTTGGGCGTCCTCTTCGGTGACCTGACAAATCGGCGACATTTCATCGGTGTCGATCATCAGGCTCGCGCCGTCCAAGTCGTCGGCGTTCAGGCCGACGCAGCGGTTGTCGAGCTTGCGGCCGACGAAAGCGCGCGTGATCGTTCCCTCCAACGAGGTGTAGGTCGCCTCGCCGTCGGTGAACAGTCCGTCGCTGAAGATCGCCTCGTAGGTCAGGTCGAAATCGTCGTTTTCCATGTCGAGCGTCACCGCGTTGTCGACATTCTGACCGGTCAGCAAAAACAGGCCGGGCAGATACGTGCCGCTGTCGTCATAGGCCAGCAGCGAGGCCCCATACAGGTCCTGCTCGATCTGCCGCAGGTCGAGGATCTCGTAGGCGGCGAACAGCGGGTCGGTGAAATGCAGCAGCCACAGGCCGTCGGCGTCGACGGTCAGGTCGTCGTTGCACGGATCGGCGTTGCTCAGCGGCGCAAAGGGCAAGCTGAAAATCCGGCCGTCGCCACGCACCAGTTCGCCGGTATCATCGAGCACGAAGAGGGTCACGGCGATTTCCACCGCATCCTCTCCCATCGGCAAAGCATTGGGAATCGACAGTCCCGCCGGTTCGGTATCGTCCGGCAGCTTCAGGTTGAAGGTGAACGCGCCGCCCGCCTCGTCGGTGATGTCCTGCATCAACACCGTTTCGTTTTCGTCGTCCCACTGCACGGCGTTGAAGCGCTCGTCGCCCCACGAAGCGCTGACGATGACGTACAAAAGTTGATTGGCCGCCACTGCGGGCAGCGTCAACGAGCCGGTCAGATTCACCGATTCGCCCGGCCCCACTTCCTGCGCATCGACCTCGATCGCGTCGAGGACCATGGCCAGATTCTCGTCGCCGCCGGCAATCGCGTATTCGTTGTACTGCGCTTCCCCGGAAACGACCTTCCAGCCGTCGTCCTCCAGCGCGAACAATGAAACGCCGCGAATCGTGCCGGTCATGGCCAGGTCGAAACCGATATCGTCATCGGCCTTTTGCAGCATCTGAATTTCATTGAGCGTTTCCGCGCGCGCAGTCATGCCGTCGGCTTCGATTTCCACCGCCACGGTCAAATCGTAGCCGGTGACCGTCAAATTCGGGCTCTCGGCCAATTCCTCCAGCGCATCCTCCATCAACGCGGTTTTGTCGCGGCCGGCATAGGCGTAGTCCTCGCTGACATGCGGAAAAACTTTATCCTCCAGACCGGCCACGGTGCGCTCCATCTGGCCTGCGGTCATTTCCTCGACGATCGCGATTATGGACTGTTCCTGGGCGTCGTAATCGTCGTCGTCGTCGCCGGAAACCATGTGCTGGTACACCGCTCCGAGTTCGATCTGGATCCGGTTCTGGTTTCGCCTGCCGAAGATGTTGTTGTAGCCCAACCCGCCGCGGACCTGCATGATGCCGCCGTCGAGCCAGTCCGAGCTCCCGCCGCCGGAGTATCCCGCTGTGAGGTAGCTCACCCCCGCGTTGAGGTACATGGTGCCGTCAAGTTCGCTGAAGTACAGCCGGATGAAGCCGCCCGGATTCACCGACCAGACGACCCCGCCGCCGGCGCCGAAGAAAAACCCGTTCAGCATGCCGCCGATTCCGATGGACTGGCTGGGGAAAAATTCGAGGCTTACGCCGATGGGCGCGAACAGGGAATACCCGATGTTGAAGGTGAAACTGCCGGACGGGTCCGGCGTATCCGGGCTCTGCTGGGCGAACGCCGCCCCTCCCGCGACGGCCAGGACAAGAAAAAGGACCAATATCTTTTTCATTTTTTCCTCCTTGACTCCGCGTATATGCCGCGCCACAGGCCGC
>CALBTQ010000078.1 GCA_937967875.1 uncultured Pseudomonadota bacterium | reverse complement strand
ACGATTGATGCGCGTGGCCGCGTAAGCCGCGCCGAAACCGTTGTCGATGTTGACCACCACCATGCCGCTGGCGCAGGAATTGAGCATGCCCAACAACGCGGCGATGCCATTGAAGCTGGCGCCGTATCCGATGCTCGTGGGCACGGCGATGATCGGTTTTTCGGTCAGGCCGCCGACGACCGAGGGCAGCGCGCCTTCCATGCCGGCGACGACGATCAACACCGACGCGTCGCGGATGATCTCGATGTTGTCGAAAAGGCGGTGGATGCCGGCCACGCCCACGTCGTACAGCCGCACGGTCGGGTTGCCCAGCATTTCGGAGCATAGATACGCTTCCTCGGCCACCGGCACGTCGGCGGTGCCCGCGGTGATCACCACGACTTTGCCCAGGCCCTGCGGCTCCAGCGGGATCTGCATCAGGCGAAACACGCCGCTGGTCGAATCGTATTCGGCGGTGGGAAACTTGCCGCACACGCTGACCGCCTGTTCCTGGCTCATGCGCGTGACCAGTACGTTGCCGCCCTTGGCGCGCAGGCGGTCGACGATCTGGATGATCTGATCGGCTGTTTTACCCTGGGCCAGCACGACCTCGGGGAAGCCGTGGCGTATGCTGCGGTGATGATCGAGCTTGGCGAATTCGATGTCCTCGTAAGGCAGGTCGCGCAACTGTTGCAGCGCTTCGTCGAGTGAAATTTCGTCCGCGCTGAAACGCTGCAGCACCTCGCGCAGCCAGTGATCGTATTGACTCATGACGTTTCGTTTTCCTTTCCGTGCTCGTAGCCGCGTTGCGCGATTTCGACCGGACGGCCGTCGCGCAACACGTGCACCGCGTCTCCCTCGACAATGTGGCCGACGACGGTCAGACCGGGCATTTCGGCGTGCATCGTCTCGAAGGAGGTCGGGTGCAGCGCGACGAGCAACTGATAATCGTCGCCGAAGGTCGCCGCCGTTACCGCCGGGTCATGGCCCAGGCGGGTGAAGATCTCGCGCGCGGCGGGCGTGAGCGGCAGATCGTTCAGCTCGACGTTCGCGCCTACGCCGCTTGCCGCGCACAGACGATCCAGGTCCATGAGCAGACCGTCGGACAGATCCATCATCGCCGTCGCCGTGCGCGCCAGTACGTGTCCCGCCGCCAACAACGCTTGCGGGCGGCGATAGGCGCGGCGGCAGTCGTCGTACGCCGGTTCGGTGAACCCGGCGCGCAAGGCGAACATACCCGCGCCGGCCCGGCCCAACGGACCGCTCACCGCGAGCAGGTCGCCCGGGCGCGCGCCGCGACGCAACACGGCCCGCTCGGCGTAGCCCAACACGGTCAACGTCAATGCCAGCGGGCCGGGGGTGGATACGGTGTCGCCGCCGACGATCGCGCAGTTGTGCGCCTGGGAGCATTGGCCCAGACCGTCAGCCAGCGTCAGCAAGTTTTCATCGGTCAGTTCGGCGGGCAGTTGCGCGGATACCAGCGCGGCGATGGGGCGTTGCGGATCGGCTCCGCAGGCGGCGAGGTCGCTGAGCGCTACGGCCAGCGCGCGCCATCCGGCGTCGCGGTGGTCCATCAACGACAGGTCGAAATGGACGCCGGCCACCACCGTGTCGGTGCTGACCAACAGCTCTCCCGCCGGCGAGAGCACGGCGCAATCGTCGCCGACGCCCACCGGGATTCCCTGATGTCGGGAGCCGAAGAGCCGGGCCGCATGGCGCAGCCAGTCGTTTTCGCGCACGGGGCTTAAGCCTCCTCCAGCGCCAGGTTCATGACGTCGTCCATGGTTTTGACGAAGTGGAATTTCATCGTCCGGCGAATCGGCGCGGGAATCTGCACGATGTCCCGTTTGTTGTTGAACGGCAAAATGACATCGAAATAACCGGCACGTTGCGCGGCCAGCACTTTTTCCTTCACGCCGCCGATCGGCAGGACGTTGCCGCGCAGGGTGACCTCGCCGGTCATGGCCAGGCGGCGGCGGGTCGGCACCTGGCGCAGAGCGCTGATCATCGCCGTGGCGATGGTGATGCCGGCCGAGGGACCATCTTTGGGAATCGCGCCGGCGGGCACATGCACGTGCAGATCGTGGTTGGCGAAGAACGCCGAATCCACCCCCAGGACTTCAGTGCGGCTGCGGGCGTAGGTCAGCGCCGCCTGCGCCGACTCTTTCATGATGTCGCCCAGATGGCCGGTCAGTGACAAGTGGCCCTTGCCGTCGACGAAGGTCGCTTCGACGTTGAGCACTTCACCGCCGACCTGCGTCCAGGCCAGCCCGGTGGCGATGCCCACGCGGTGTTCGTAGATGTCGGACTCCTCATCCAGAAAGCGCGGCGGTCCGAGGTACGTCGCCACGTTGCCCTGGGTGATGTTCACCTTCGCGACTTTGCCTTCGGCGAAGCGACGCGCCACCTTGCGGCATACCTTGCCGATCGTGCGCTCCAGGTTGCGCAAACCGGCTTCGCGCGTATAGCCGGTGACGAGTAATTCCATCGCCTTGCGACTGACGTCGATGTGATGCTTCTTCAAGCCGTTCTGATCGATCTGGCGCGGCAGCAGGTAGCGGTAGGCGATCTGAATTTTCTCAGCCAGCGTATAGCCCTGAATCTCGATGACCTCCATGCGGTCCTTGAGCGGCCCGGGGATCGGGTCGATCAGATTGGCCGTGGTGATGAACATCACGTTTGACAGGTCGAAGGGCACGTTGAGGTAGTTGTCGGAGAACATGTTGTTCTGTTCCGGGTCGAGAATTTCCAGCAGCGAGCTGGCCGGATCGCCGCGGAAATCGGAGCCGAGTTTGTCGATTTCATCGAGCATGAAAACCGGGTTGTTCGCGCCGGCTTGCTTGAGCATCTGCACGATGCGCCCGGGCATCGCGCCGATGTAGGTGCGGCGATGACCGCGAATTTCCGCCTCGTCGCGCATGCCGCCGAGCGAGACGCGCACGAATTTGCGGCCCATGGCGCGGGCGATCGAGCGGCCGAGGCTCGTTTTGCCGACGCCCGGGGGACCGACGAAGCACAGGATCGGTCCTTTGCTTTTCGGCTTGAGTTTGCGCACGGAGAGAAACTCGATGATGCGTTCTTTCACTTCGTCCAGGCCGTAGTGATCCTCGTTGAGAATTTCCATCGCGCGTTTGATGTCCAGGCGATCGCGTGTGCGATTGGACCAGGGCAGGTGGATGAGCCAATCGAGGTAGGATCGGACGATCTGCGATTCGGCGCTGTCGGCGTGCATGCTTTCCAGGCGGTCGAGTTCGCGCGTGGCGGTTTCATCGACGGCGGAGGGCATCTTGGCCGCGGCGACCTGTTCGCGCAATTCGGCGACTTCCTTGGCGCGGGCATCGCCGGCGCCCAACTCGCTTTGAATGGCCTTGAGTGGTTCGCGCAAGAAATATTCGTGCTGATGTTCGTTGATCTGATCGCGCGCCGAAGCGGTGATGCGCGCCTTGACCTGCAGCAGCTCGGTTTCCTTGGTCATACTGTTGACCACGAATTGCAGGCGATCGGTGGGATCGATCGTCTCGAGCACGGTCTGCATGTCCTGCGTTTTCATTTCGATGTTGCTGGCGACCAGGTCGGCCAGCCGCCCCGGCTCCATCACCGTTTCGGTGGCGCCGACGAAATCCGGATTGATGCCCTTGCCGAGCTCGGCGATTTTCGCGACCTGCTCGCGCACGGTGCGCATCAGCGCTTCCTGCGTGATATCGGGCACTTCGTCTTCATCTTCTTCGATTTTCGTCAGGCGGGCGGTGAGTATGGGATCGCGGGCAATGACCTCGTTGACCCGCGCTCGGCTCAAACCCTGCACCAGGATGCGCAGGCGGTTGTCGGGCTGGCGGACCATGCGCATGATCGAGCAGACGGTGCCGACGCTGTACAGGTGCGTATCGTCGGGATCCTCGACCTCCTGATCCTTTTGCGTGATCAGGAGCAGGAGACGATCGCCGGCCATCGCGCGCTGGATGGCGTCGATGGAACGTTGCCGGCCGACCATCAACGGAATAATCAGGTACGGAAAGACCACCACGTCGCGCAACGGCAGGATCGGTAGGATCTCGGGAACCTGTATTTGATCTCCATGGGTATATTCCACCGTTATCCCCTTGTCAGTCTAGGTGTCGAATGGACACTTCGCGCATCTGGCCGCGCCGTTCGGGCCGGCGGGGGATGCGCACCGTCAACAAGCCGTTCTTGAGCATCGCTTCCACCTTGCTGGTGTCCACGGTCGCCGGCAGGTCCAATTCGCGTTTGAACGCCCCGAACGGCCGTTCGGCCATGATGAAGGTTTGATTGTCGTCCATGGTCGGTCGCGGCCGATTGCCTTCGATGGTCATACTGTTGCGGCTGACCGACACCTTCAAATCCTGCTGGTCCACCCCGGGAAGATCGACCTGAAAGACCAGATCGTCCTCGGTGAGGTACGAATCGACGCACAGTCCGGTCGGGTGCCCGGGCACCGGCGATTTTTGCGGCATTTGCTCGAGCGCCTTGACCAACTGGGTCAATTGCAGCCTGATTTTACGGATTTCCTCATCGGTAGGATGTAACGCCATGATCATTCCTTGGATAACTGTTGTAAGTAACCGACCACATCCGATAACTTACTGGTCTTCGGAAACGGAGGCAAACTGGCCATCATTTTAGCGCCATAACGTCTGGTGCGAATGCGAGAATCCATCAGGGCCAGCACACCGCGATCGTCGGCGGTGCGTATCAGCCTCCCCAAGCCTTGTTTTAACATAATTATCGCCGCTGGCAATTGGTAATCCATAAAAGGATTTTTTCCTTCGTCGCGCAAATGCTCGATGCGCGCCTCGACCAGCGGGTCGCCGGGGCTGGCGAAGGGCAGTTTGTCGATGATCACCAGGCGCAGGGCGTCCCCGGCGATGTCCACGCCTTCCCAGAAGCTGGCGGTGGCGAAAAGAACCGTTTCAGGCTCGGCGCGCTTCTTTTCGATGAGCATGTGCTTGGGCGCCTGCCCCTGCAACATGCAAGGAAAGGGCAGCTTGTCTTTAAGCGCCTCGTAGGCCGCGGTCATGTTGCGGATCGAGGTGAACAGGCAAAAGGCGCGTCCGCCGCTCGCGCGGATCAACTGCTCGATTTCGGGCAAGATCGCGTCGAGAAAGTCGGGGCTCGCCGGGTCGGGCATTTCCTTGGGCAGATACAGCACGCCCTGGTGCTGATAATCAAAGCAGGTGGGCAGTTGCGTCTCGACGCAATCGAAGCCGATGCCGAGGCGGTCTTTGATGTAGTCGAAGCTTTCGCCGGTGGCCAGCGTGGCGCTGGTGAAGACCACCGAGGTGGTGAAGGTGAACAGCGAATCCTGCATCGCGCCGGACAGGTCGATCGGCGCTTTGTGCAAGATGACGCTGCGCGGGCGCACCTCGCGCCAGTAGACGAAGCCCGGATCGTTGGCGGCGCACACGTTGTCGGTAATGCGCGCCAGTTCGCCGATGCGCAACGACAGCGGCGCAAGATCGACGATCTCCTTTTTCGCGCCGATGACCTCCAGGCGTGTGCCGATGCGTTGGCAAGCCTTGGTCAGCATGTCCAGCAGTTCGAGGATTTCGGTCGTGCAATGCTCCGGCCGGAAGCGGCTGACGCTTTCGGGCAGGCCACGATAGTGTTTGAAGATGCCCTCGTACAACAAGCGCATTTCGGAAACGGAGCCGGTCAACTCGTGATCGACGATTTTATTGCCGGCCAGCACGCGCGCCAGATCGCGCTCCCATTCCTCGAAGCGGTACGAGCTGGTCACTTCGCCGAAGTAGCTGGTGGCCGTTTCCTCGACCTGGTGCGCCTCGTCGCAGATGACCGCGTCGAAAGTGGGAATCACCTGGCCTTCGCCGCCGCTGTCCATTTTCACCGAGAGGTCGGCGAACAGCAGGTGGTGATTGACCACGATCAAATCGGCCGCCGCCGCGCGTCCGCGCATCTTGGTGATGAAGCAATCGCGGTTGTGCTGGCAGCGCACGCCCACGCAGGTGTTGGGCGACGAACAGATGTCCTTCCACGCCTGGTAATCGTCGGGCAGGTCGGGGATTTCCTCGCGGTCGCCGGTCTGCGTGAATTCCGACCAGCGCTCGATCTTCTTCCACAGCGAGGCCTCGTCGCGCGAGGCGAATTCGGGCTGGGCGAGGAAATGCTTGAGCCGGTAGCGGCAAACGTAATTTTGCCGGCCTTTCATGACCACCGCTTTGATCGACCGGCCCAGCACGGTTTCGGCCAGCGGCACGTCTTTGGTGACGATCTGCTCCTGCAGCGCTTTGGTGCCGGTGGAGACGACCACCCGGCGATCGGCGAGCAGTACGGGCACGAGGTAGGCGATGGTTTTACCGGTGCCGGTGGGCGCTTCGATGAGGGCGACTTCGCGATCGGCGAGGGCGGAGCGCACGTGCTCGGCCATCTGCAATTGGCCGGGGCGGTGTTCATACTTTTCGAACACCGCGGCGAGCACGCCCTGCGGGCCGAAAATCGCGGCGAGGTCGGAGCCGTTCAAGGTCAAAACATTTCTTCGATGCGGGTTTCGCCGACGCGCAGCAGATACAGCCGGCGGTTTGTTTCGCGATTTTCGCCCATCGTCAGTTCGCCGGTCGCGCCGGGGAAATCCTGTAGGCTCAGCAGTTCGCGGCGCATCACTTCGCGGCTGTTCATGTCCGGCGCGCGATTGAGGATGTACGCGAGCATGCGCGCGGTGTCGTAGCCCACGGCGGAGAGGAACGTCGGGTTGTCGTTGAAGGTGCGCCGGTAGCCTTCGACGAACTCGGTGACTTCCGGATTCGCCGCGCGCGCGAAGAAGCCGTCGACGATCACCGCTTTGCTCAGGTAGCTGCCGGCGTTGCGCGCCAGATCGTCGTGGTTCCAGGCGTTGGTGCCCAGCAGGGCGACGTCCTTGACGCCGTAATACACCAACTGCGGCGCGATCAGCGCCACGCGGCGGTGATTGTCGGGAATGAACAGGGCGTCGAATTGCCCCGCGGCGGTCAGTTGGCGAATGGCGTTGCGGAAGTCGGTTTCGTCGGTTCCGTAGGCGACGGAGGCGACCAGCCGATTGCGGTTCGGATCGAGGTTGGCGGCGAACAGGTCGCGGTACAGCTTGCCCTGGTGATTGTCGGGGTAGAGCACCGCGAAGCGGAACGCGCCCTGGTATTGCGTCGCGTAGTTGATCAACGCCTTCACCTGCAGCGAAGCGGTGAGGAAATTGCGGAACGCCCACCGGCCGCCGTCGGCGATTTTTTCGCGCGTGGTCAGCGTGATCAACGGAACGCGGCGTCGCTCGGCCGCTTCGGCCGCCGCCGGCGCGCAACTGCCCAGCAGCGGTCCGATGATCGCCATCACGCTCGGATCGTTGGACAGTTCCTCGACGCCCTTGACCGCTTCTTCCGGGTTGCCCTGGGTGTCGTACAGCACGACCTTGAACGGGGCGCCGCGACGCGAGCCGAACAGCTCGACGCCCTGCATGACGCCGTGCAGCACTTCGCGGCCGAAGACCGCACGCTTGCCGCTGAGCGGCAGCAACACGCCGATGCTGTGTTTGGCTTCCGAACGCTCCGGAGCGGCGGGCATGACGATTTCATCGCGCCCGGTGGGGATGCCGGCGCTGGGGGCGACGCCCGGCGATTCGGCCATCTCCAGCAACTTGGCGGCCTTGTCGTAAAACTTGTACTTGCGCTTGGAGAAGTTGATGTCGCGCAGCACCTTGGAAGCGTCGGCGCGTTTGCCCTGGGTCATCAATTCCTGACCGACGCGATAGCGCGTGAAGTCGGCGACCGGACCGTCGGCCATGCGCGGAATCAGCGTGAGCAGTTCGCCGGTCGACAGATGCTGTTCGACCAGGATGCGCGTCTGCTTGAGCAACTCGACCTGCTCGGGACGATCCAACGAAGCGCTCACGGCGGCATAGGCGAGCAGGGCGTCGCCGTACTTTTCGGTTTTGAAATAGGCGTCGCCCATCAACCGGCGGGCCTTGGGCTGGCGTTTGGCGTCGCGCACATTGGTGTAGTAGCCCAACGCCTGCAGGGCCAGATCGTATTTGCCCTGCTTGAAATAGCACTGGCCCAACTGGTAGTGCGCTTCGAGGGCGTAGGGCGTTTCCGGGTGCTGACTGACGAGCAGCTTGAAGTAGTGGATCGCCTTTTCGTAATCGTTCTTGTCCATGTGGATGCGGCCGATTTTGTAATACGATGGGGCCGCTTGTTTGCTCTGCGGATAACGCTCGACGATGAGGAAGTAGTATTCGAGCGCCTTGTTTTTCAGGTTGTTGCGGTAGTTGGCTTCGCCCTTTTCAAACAATGCCTGCACGTACTCCGGCGAATCGTCGCCGGACAACGGCGGCGAGGAAGCCGTGCGCACGGCGCAGCCGGCAAACAAGATGGCGATCAACAAGGCGCTGACAAGGACCAGACGATGATTCATGGTTCGTCACTCCCGAAAATTCGGCGAACTTCGCGGTTCAACTGCGGATGCACATGACCGCCGGTGCGTTGCGCTTCGCGCAACCATTCTTCGACCTTCGTGCGCTGGGCGTCGGGCAGCAGATCGGGCGGGGCGACCTCGACGGTCAAAAACAAATCGCCTCGCCGTTCCTGGTCGGGAAGGGCAAAGCCGCGACCGGCCAGGCGGATCCGGCGACCGCCGTACAGCCCGCCGGGCAAAATCGCTTCGATGGTTCGGCCGTCGGGCAGGGGGATATCCACCGTACCGCCCAACACGGCCGTGCCGGCGCCGATGGTGATGTCGGTCAGCAGGTCGCGGCCGCTGCGCGAATAATTCAACGAGCCGGCGACGCGGATTTCGACCACCAGATCGCCGTCGACGCCGCCCAGGCGGCCCTGGTCGCCGCGGTCCTTGATCCGCAAACGCCCCAGGTGCGCCACGCCGGCGGGCACTTTGATTTTAACGGACGCATCGCGCTCGACCATCCCCTGTCCCCGGCAGGTGGTGCAGGCGCCTTCGCCGCGCAAACCGTAGCCGCCGCAGCGCGGGCAGCGCTTGGCGATGCCCAACGGTCCGCCGACGAGGATTCGCCCGCGTCCTTCGCAGGCGGGGCAGGGAGCAGTCGCGGCGCAACCGGTGCCGTGGCAATCCGGGCAGCGTTCGCGGCGGCGATAGGTGACCGGGGCGCGCGCGCCGGTGTAGCTTTCGGCGAAGGATATTTCCTGGGTCAGTTCGACGTTGCGCCCGGCGATGCCCTTGGGCGGCGCGGCGTAGGACGTCAGACGATGCAACCCATGGGCGATTTTCGCGGCCACCTTATGGCGCAGTTGCGGATCGTCGACCAGTTCGCGCAGGCGCTGCGAGGGGACGAGCAGGCGCAGCAGGCGTTCGGCGTCGTAGCGGCGGCGGGCTTTTTCGTCGGCGAGAATGCGGTACGCCTCGGCGACCTTGAGGAAGCGCGCGTTCGCGGACGGATCGGCGCTGAAATCCGGATGCAGTTCGCGCACCAGCCGTCGGTAGGTGCGGCGAATGGCCTCGAAATCATCGCGTGGACTTACGCCCAGTGTTTTGTAGTGGTCCTGCATCGCTTCTTAGATATCAAAAAGGGGCACGTCCTTGAAGGTCGCACCCCTTGCCGGTACGGAATAATGAGGATTACGCGAATTCGTCGCCGTCGTCGAATTCGTCGTCGAATTCCTCGCTGAAGTCTTCGTCCTCCATGCGGACTTCGCTGTAGCTCGAAGCGTACATCGTTTCGGCCAGTTTGTGGCTGGCTTTGTTGAGTTCGTCGATGGCCGTGCGGATGGCGCGCGGATCGTCGCCCTTCATCGCTTCGCGCAGTTCGTAGATCGCGTTTTCAATCTGATCCATTTCGCGATCGGAGAGCTTGTCCGCATATTCGCGCATGGATTTTTCCGCGGTGTAGATCAGGCCGTCGGCGTTGTTCTTCAACTCGGCCAGTTCGCGGCGCTTGGTGTCGGTATCGCGGGCGCTTTCGGCTTCGCGGATCATCCGGTCGATGTCGCCTTCGGAGAGGCCCGAAGCGCCGGTGATCTGGATGGCCTGCTTTTTCCCGGTGCCCAGGTCTTTGGCGCTGACGTGCACGATGCCGTTGGCGTCGATGTCGAAGGTGACCTCGATCTGCGGCACGCCGCGCGGCGCCGGCGGAATGCCGACCAATTCGAAGCGGCCCAGGCTGCGGTTGTCGTCAGCCATTTCGCGTTCGCCCTGCAGGACGTGCACGGTAACGGCCGGCTGGTTGTCGGCGGCGGTGGAGAAGATCTGGCTCTTGCGGGTCGGGATCGTTGTGTTCTTCGGGATGATGCGCGTGAAGACGCTGCCCAACGTTTCGATGCCCAGGCTCAGCGGGGTTACGTCGAGCAGCAGCACGTCTTTGACGTCGCCGCGCAACACGCCGCCCTGAATCGCCGCGCCGATGGCGACGACTTCGTCGGGGTTGATGCCCGAGAAGGGCTCTTTGTTGAAGATCTCGCGCACCTTTTCCTGCACCCGCGGCATACGGGTCATGCCGCCGACCAGGATGATGCGGTCGATGTCTTCGGGCGCCATGTCGGCATCGCGCATGGCCTGCTGGCACGGATGCTCCAGGCGCGAGATCAGGTCGTTGACCAGGGCTTCGAGTTTGGTGCGCGACAGGCGGATGTTCAAGTGTTTGGGGCCGGAGGCGTCGGCGGTGATGAAGGGCAAGTTGACGTCGGTCTCGTCGACCGAGGACAACTCGTGCTTGGCTTTTTCCGACGCTTCCTTCAGGCGCTGCATGGCCATCTTGTCTTTGGTCAGGTCGATGCCCTGCGCCTTTTCGAATTCCTCGACGAGGAACATGATGATGCGCTGGTCGAAGTCTTCACCGCCGAGGAACGTGTCGCCGTTGGTCGACTTGACTTCGAATACGCCGTCGCCGATTTCGAGGATCGAAATATCGAAGGTGCCGCCGCCGAGGTCGAACACGCCGATGCGTTCGTTGTCGCGCTTGTCCAGACCGTAGGCCAGGCTGGCCGCGGTCGGCTCGTTGATGATACGCAGCACGTTCAAACCGGCGATGGTGCCCGCGTCCTTGGTGGCCTGCCGCTGAGCGTCGTCGAAGTAAGCCGGCACGGTGATGACCGCTTCGGTCACTTCCTCGCCGAGATAGTCTTCGGCGATCTGCTTCATCTTTTCCAGCAGCATGGCGCTGATCTGGGCGGGGGAGTAAGTGCGGCCCATGACTTCGACCCAGGCGTCGCCGTTTTCCGCCTCGACGATCGCGAACGGAACCATCTTGCGCGCGCGCTGAATTTCAGGGCTGACATACTTGCGGCCAATCAACCGTTTGATGGCGTAGACTGTGTTTTCCGGATTGGTGATGGCTTGGCGCTTGGCGATGTGACCAACGGGTCGTTCATCGTTTTCGGTGAAGGCCACCATCGAGGGGGTCGTGCGCGACCCTTCAGCGTTGGCGATAACGATCGGTTCTCCACCTTCCATTAGTGCGACACAGGAGTTGGTGGTTCCCAGGTCGATACCGATCACCTTGCTCATAGTTTCTCCTCCTCCCAAAGGGACGAGCCCTCCAGGTTTACTTTCCCCTATCGAATATCAGCCATCCTGCTTCGAAGGTTCCCCGCTTGGATCCGTCGTTGCAGAATCGTCACCCCCTGCTTGTTTGAGCTCGCCTTCCGATCCGGGAACGCCGTTCGGATTTTTACTGACCACAACTTTCGAAGGGCGCAGCAAACGATCAAACAACAGATAGCCTCTTTGATATTCACTGATGACCACATTGGGAGGCACTTCCTGTGTATCCAACATAACCATTGCTTCGTGATATGCCGGATCGAATTGCTTTCCCTTGGCCTCCAGTGCTGTTACGCCGACGTTGACAAAGGTATCCAATAATTGTTTGTGGATCAAACGAACACCCTGAATCATGGCGTTTTTATCTTCCGAATGTTCAGCATGTTCGATGGCACGCTCTAAATTATCCAAAATCGGCAAAAGTTGCAATATCAATGACTCGTTGCTGAAGCGTTTGGCTTGTTCGGCTTCTTTGGTCAAACGCTGGCGAAATTTAGATCGGAAGAGCACACGTCTGAACTCAAG
>CALBTQ010000077.1 GCA_937967875.1 uncultured Pseudomonadota bacterium | reverse complement strand
GACCCCCGAGATCTACACTCTTTCCCTACACGACGCTCTTCCGATCTCTCCATGGCGACCTTCGCTTCGCCGCGCCACCATTTCTTCGCTGCTTTCTCGTCATACTCCGTGGGCGCGACGTAAAACATCTTGGCCCACTCGGCCATCTCGACAAGTGTCTTGGAACGGTCGGCCAATTGCTCGACGATCTGCGGCAAACGCGGATCGTCCTGCGCGGCGTACCCGCGTTCGAGCAGGAATGGCAGCAGATGGGGGACGACCTCGGCGGGCGGCATTTCGCGCAGCTTGGTCGCGTTGATCCAGTCGAGTTTGTCCGTGTCGAAAATCGCGTTGGACGAATTGATGCCGTCGGTGTCGAACACGGCGATCAACTCATCATCGGTGAACAGCTCCTGGTCACCGTGCGACCAACCCAGCCGCGCGAGGAAGTTGCGCATCGCCTGCGGCAGGTAGCCCATCTTCTGGTATTCGATCAGGCTCGTCGCGCCGTGGCGCTTGGACAGCTTGCTGCGGTCCGCCCCCAAAGTCAGCGGCATGTGCGCGAACGAGGGCGGGGTGAGGCCGAGCGCCGCGTACAACGGCGCCTGCTTGTGCGTGTTGGTCAGGTGATCCGCACCGCGCACGACCAGCGTCACGCCCATGTCCGAGTCGTCGACGACCACGCAGAAATTGTAGGTCGGCGTACCGTCGGTGCGGGCGATGATCCAGTCGTCCAGTTCGCTGTTGCTCACCTCGACGCGGCCCATGACTTTATCCTCGACGACCGTCGTGCCTTCCTGCGGCATTTTAAAACGTACGACGTGAGGCTGTTCGGGACCGAAATTTTTCTCGCGGCACGCGCCGTCATACAGATAGGTGCGCTTTTCCTCGCGCGCCTTTTGCCGCTTGGCTTCCAGGTCCTCGGCCGCGCAACGGCAGCGATAGGCTTTGCCTTCGGAGATAAGGCGGTCGATCGTCCGGTTGTAAAGATCCATCCGCTTGCTTTGATAGAAAGGACCTTCGTCGTAATCCAGCCCGAGGTACGCCAGGCCGTCGAGAATGATCTGCACGTTTTCCTGGGTCGAACGTTCCAGGTCGGTGTCTTCGATGCGCAGCACGAATTTGCCTTGGTGGTGGCGGGCGATCAGCCAATTGAACAGCGCCGTGCGCGCATTGCCGATATGCAGCATTCCGGTCGGACTGGGAGCGAAACGGGTGACGACTGACATAGTTCCTCCTACAACAAAGCCGTAATCATAAAGCGTAGGCCGATGATCATCAACATGATGGCGAAAATGCGCTTAAGCCGCAGCGGGTTGATGCGATTGGCCCACTGCGCACCCCATCGGGCGGTGAAGATACTGGACAGCGCGACGCAGATCAAGGCGAGAATGTGCACATAGCCGAAAGCCCAGGGAACATCGCGCGTGACCGCCCAACCGCCGACGGCATGGGTGATCGTGCCGAACAACGCAAAGGCGACGACCACCACGCTGCTGGTGGCCACCGCTTTTTTCGGTTCGAAACGGGAAAGCCACAACAACAACGGTACGGAAGCCACGCCGCCGCCGACGCCGAAGAATCCGGCGATCAGCCCGGAGACGATGCCGATAACGGCCGCTGATTTCCAACCGGTGCGCAGCTCGCCGCTGCGTTGTGATTTTCGGTCCAAAATCATTTGCAGGCCGGCCACGCACAACACGGCGCCGAACAGCGGTTTTAAAACGCTGCCGGGAGATCGGAAGAGCACACGTCTGAACTCCAGTCACCGAATACGAT
>CALBTQ010000076.1 GCA_937967875.1 uncultured Pseudomonadota bacterium | reverse complement strand
CGATCAAAACGTGGCTCGGCGAGTGGGGGCACGAGGTGATCGACGTGGGGACGCACAGCCGCGAAAGCTGCGATTATCCCGACTACGCGGAAAAAGCCGCCAAGATGGTCGTCGCCGGTGAGGCCGACCGCGGCGTGCTGATTTGCGGCACGGGCATCGGCATCGGCATCGCGGCCAACAAGGTGCGGGGTATTCGCTGTGCGCTCTGCACCGACACCTACATGGCCACGATGTCTCGCGCACACAACGACGCGAACATGCTCGCATTGGGCGCGCGCGTCATCGGCCATGGGCTGGCCGAGGCCATTGTGAAAATCTGGTTGGAAACTCCCTTCGAGGGCGGCCGGCATCAGAGGCGCCTCGATAAGATTCACGCGCTGGAGTAGGCGGATGGGTCGTCCTTCCTGGGACCAGTACTTCATGGAATTCGCGCGGTTGGCGCGTACGCGCAGCACCTGCTTGCGGCGCGGCGTCGGCGCGGTGCTGGTTAAGGAGAAAAACGTGCTGGCGACCGGGTACAACGGTCCGCCGCGCGGGGTGCCCCATTGCGACGAAACCGGTTGCCTGCGCGAAACGATGCAGGTGCCCTCGGGCCAGCGCCATGAGTTATGCCGCGGCCTGCACGCCGAGCAGAACGCGATCATCCAGGCGGCGTACCACGGCACCTCGATTCGCGGGGCGGATCTTTACTCGACCACGTTTCCCTGCGTGATCTGCACCAAGATGCTGATCAATGCGGGGATCAAACGCATCGTATACGCCGAAGGTTACCCGGACGATCTGGCGCGGCAAATGCTGGATCAGGCCGGTGTCGAACTGATTGAGTTAACCGAGTAAAGGAGCTTTCCATGCGCTGTCCGTATTGCCATTCCGACCAAAACAAAGTCGTGGATTCGCGGTACCGTGAAGTGGGCAACGTGATTCGGCGCCGGCGTCTGTGCCTGGAGTGCGACCGTCGCTTCACGACCTACGAACGCATCGAGGAGATGCTGCCGCAGGTCATCAAGAAGGACGGACGGCGCGAAGCCTTCGACCGCGACAAGATCATGCGCGGCATCGACAAGGCCTGCGAGAAACTGGAAATCTCCACCAACCAGCGCGAGGCGATGGTCGACGACATCGAGCGTCACTTCGCGGACCTGGGCGAAAAGGAGATCAAGGCCGAGCTGATTGGCGAAGCCGTGATGAACAAGCTGCGCGAAACCAACAAGGTCGCGTACGTCCGCTTCGCCTCGGTGTATCGCTCTTTCAAAGACACGAAAGACTTCTATTCCGAACTGGAAAAAGTCAACAATGAAGAAGACACCTCCGGATGAGAACCTGATTCGCCGGACGATGCAACGAGCTTTGCGCCTGGCCCGTCGCGGTGAAGGATGGACGAGCCCCAACCCCATGGTTGGGGCCGTTTTGATAAAGAACGGTCACGTGATCGGCGAGGGGTGGCACCACGCCGCCGGACGACCGCACGCCGAGGTCGAGGCGATCGCCGATTGCCGCAAGCGCGGCCACGATCCGCGCGGCGCCGCGATGGTCGTCACCCTCGAGCCTTGCTGCCACTTCGGCCGCACGCCGCCGTGCACCGAAGCCATTTCCGCCGCCGGCATCCGCGAGGTCTATGTCGCCCATCAGGACGTCAATCCGCTCGTGTGCGGCAACGGGGTGGCCTGCTTGCGCGACGACCGCATCGAGGTGCAGGTGGGCGTCATGGCGCGCGAGGCGATGATCCTCAACGAAGTGTTCACCAAATGGGCGCAAACCGGACTACCGTTCGTCGTGCTCAAAGCGGCCTCGACGCTCGACGGAAAAATCGCCACCGCCTCGGGCGACAGCCAGTGGGTCAGCGGCGCACAGTCGTTGCGCTACGCCCATCAACTGCGCCACCGCTACGACGCGATCATGGTCGGCGTGGGCACCGTGCTGGCCGACGATCCGCAACTCACCTGCCGCCTGCCGGGCCGGAAAAAGGTCAAGCACCCATTGCGGATCATCGTCGACTCGCAATTGCGCACGCCGCTTGGGGCGAAGGTGGTTTCCGGCGACCTGCCGGGCAAGACGATTCTGGCGGTGACTGATCGGGCGAAACCGAGTAAAATCAAAAAGATGGAACAACTGGGCGTCGAGGTGATCGTCCTGCCCGCCGACCGGCAGGGGTGGGTCGATTTACCCGCCTTGACGAGGACCCTCGGAAAGAGAGATATAACGAGCCTGTTGGTCGAGGGGGGCGGCACGGTTTTGGCCGCTTGCCTGGCCGCGGGAGTGGGCGACAAGCTGGCGCTGGTGCTGGCGCCCAAGATCGTCGGCGGCGCCCGGGCGATCTCGTCGTTCCAGGGCGAATTGGCCGCCACGATGGATCAGGCGCGGCGGCTGCACGACGTATCCGTGCGGCATCTGGGCAAGGATTTTTTGATCGAGGGGTACTTTCAACCGCGATGTTTACCGGACTGATCGAAAGCATCGGCACTCTCAAGGCCGTCGAGCGGCGCGGCGCGAACAAACTGTTTCGCGTGCAGGCGCAGCCGGCGTTGACCGGGGTGCGCCTGGGCGATTCGATCGCACTGGACGGCTACTGCCAGACGGTGATGGAGATCAAGGGCGACGCGTTCGCCGTCGAGGTCAGCCCGGAAACCCTTGCAGTGACCACTGCCGCTCAGCGGCAGGTGGGTGACCGGTTGAACCTCGAACGCGCGCTGGCGCTGGGCGACCGCCTGGGCGGTCATCTGGTCGCCGGGCACGTGGACGGCGTGGGGACGATCCGCCGCATCGAGCAGACGGAAGGCTTCGTCAAGCTCACGGTCGACGTGCCCGAGCCGGTGTTGCGTTACTGCAGATCGGAAGAGCACACGTCTGAACTCCAGTAACCGAATACGATCTCGTA
>CALBTQ010000075.1 GCA_937967875.1 uncultured Pseudomonadota bacterium | reverse complement strand
GATCGTATTCGGTGACTGGAGTTCAGACGTGTGCTCTTCCGATCTAACGCCTCCGGCGCCTGGGTCGGCCAGATCGCCTACAACGGTACGGAAATCGGCCTGGCGTTTCGGCCGGCGCTGTCGATCAACGACGACGGCGTGCCGGTCATCGTCTTGATGGAAATGTTTTTAATGGACAGCGGCGGTTTGTTTTGTCTCTATCCCGACGGCGACCGCGCCTGGAAGCGCAAGCGGTTGCTGTCGGATGTGTATGCCGATTCGCTGACCGCGGCGCAAAGCGCGAACGATAAAACCATCGTCGCGTTATTCGATACCTACCGCGGCCGCACCGAACTGCTGGCGATGAAGGACAACCATTGGGCGCGCCAACCGTTGGATTCGGACGGCCATATTCGTCCGTTGGTCGACATGGCGGTCGGGGTCGACGGATCGCGGCACGTGTGCTTCTACGAAACAACTTCCGACTCGTTCGTCTACGGCACCGACGCATCGGGCGAGTGGGTCTTCACCACGCTGGCGGAAGACCTGGGCGAAGACGCCTATGCGAACGGCTCGGCGTCGCTCAAGCTCGACAGCGCCGGCGCGGTACACATCGTGTATCCGCATTTCGCGCTCAATCGTCCGATCTACGCGACCAACGCGAGCGGCGCCTGGGTGCAACAGGCCATTCGCGAAACGATGGTCGGCACGGTCGGTCATCTGGCGCTGGCGCTGGACGACGAAGACCGACCGCACGTCGTTTATCGCCAGGGCGATCCGGGCAAGATCGTCTACGCCGTGCCTGACGGCGAATTTTGGGACGAGGAAGTCATTTACGCTCCGGACGACGATTATTCCGCCTCGGTCGATCTGGAACTTGACGGCGCCGGCGTGCCTCATGTTGCGTTTATTTACGATGCAAATGGCGGCGCCAACTCCATCGCCTATGGAACCAAGCCGTCGAACAGTTGGAATCTTTTCTCCGTTGCGAGCGGATCCGTCAGCGGCAAAATCGCCATGGCGCTCGACGGCGCGGGCGCGGCGCACATTGTTTACCACGAAGATCAAGCGGGCGACGATTTGTTGATTCATACGACCAAAAAGACAGGCAGTTGGGTCTACGAAACGATTTACGCCTCGGACATGAGCAACGCGTATTACGGCAAGGACCTGGCGATCGACGATGCGGGCACGGTGCATGTCGTGTTCGGCGCGGAATGCCGCACCGAGTGTGAATTTTTGGTTTACGCGGTCGACGACGGCGGCGGCTGGACCAACTCGATCGTCGTCGACGAGGGCTGGTTCGGCAACAACCTGAGCCTCGCGCTGGTCGACGACCACCTGGCGGTCGCGACCTCCGGCGAAGGCGCGCTGTGGTGGTTCGAACTGCCGACGACGAAATAAAGCGATTTGTCCGGCATTCGCGTCGGTTCATTTGCAGGAGGGTGGGAACATGAAACGCAAACTCGGCCTGCTTTTCTTGGTGTTGGTGTGTTTGACGACGCTGATGCAACTGGGTTGTCCGCCCGACGATGACGACGACAACGATGACGCCTCTCCCGATGATGACACAACCGACGACGATGACACGACCGACGATGACAGCAGCGACGACGATACAGTCGACGACGATATAGTCGATGACGACACAGTCGATGACGATGCGGTCGACGACGATATGGTCGACGACGACACGGTCGACGACGACACAGTCGACGACGATGCGGTCGATGACGACACGGTCGACGACGATGTGACCGACGATACGTACGTAGTGACCGGCGTGTACGCCGCCGATCTGTACGCGGCCGGGCACGAGCCCACGTCGACCGACGACGCGACCATAACGCGCATCGCCGGCGGCGCCTTCGGCCATTACGGCGCCGGCCTCGCGGTGGGCGTGCAACTGCCGAGCGAGATGGAACAACTGGTGGCGCAAAACGTCATCTTCCACGCGACGGCCAAGGATGAAAACGGCCATTTGTACATCGCGTACATCACGCATGCGGACGACGGCATTTGGGTGGCGAACAATGCGTCCGGTTCATGGATCATCCAACATGCGACGACGCAAACCGGCGTGCAGGTGATGGATATAGCGGCGGCCGGCGGCGCGGTGCATATCAGCTACAACCGCTTTGACGGCGACGAATGGTATGTCCATTACCTGACCGACGCGGGCGGACCATGGGTCGACGAGCAGTTGGACGATAATTCGTATAATTCCTCCATCGTCGCCGACGCGCAGGGTACGGTGCATATCCTGTACAACCGCTCGTATAGCTACAGCCAACTCAAGTATCGCACCAATTCCACGGGCTCGTGGACGACGACGACCATCGGCAGCGCGAATTGGTGGTTCATCGATTTCGATACGTTCCTGGATGCGCAGGGCACGTTGCACATCGCCGCGCTCGACGCGATTTACGGTATGGTGCAGGAACACTTTATCTATTACGCCAGCAAGAGCAGCAGCGGTTGGAGCATCGAGCTGGCCTTTCACAATTACGGATTTGACTATTTCATCGACTCGTTGGCCCTGTTGGTCGACGGCGCGGGCACGCCGCACATCGCCTTTGCTTCGAGCGGATTTTATTACCTGACGCGCACCGACGAGCGCGCCTGGACGCTGACCAGTCTTTTCGACGAAGAGATGGTCAACGAGCTGCAAGCCGGGCGCGGCGGCAGCGACCGGCTATACTTCGCCTATTTCAATCAGTCGCGCGGACGAACCGAAGTGATGGCCCGGCGCGGCGGCGCGTGGGAGCGTCTGCCCGTCGAATCCGGCGGCTATGTGTTGGGCAACGTCGACTTCGCGGTTGACGGCGACGGCCATCGACACGCGGTGTATTACGATTGCGCCGTCGATGCCTGGATGTACGCCACCGATGCGTCGG
>CALBTQ010000074.1 GCA_937967875.1 uncultured Pseudomonadota bacterium | reverse complement strand
GATCAAAAAGGGCGCGAAGATCACCACCGCGCTGCTGGACGTGCTGGACTTCCAGAAGTTCGCCGACCTCTCGCTGGCCGACACCAAGTTGGAACAGCGCGTGCGCGAACTGGTCACCAACGTCACGCGGCAGGTCGAGCTGGTTAAAACCCTGTTCGAAAACAAAATCGGCCGCCTGAAGAAATCCGATGAAATGGCCCCCGGTGTGATCAAGATGGTCAAAGTCTACGTGGCCATCAAGCGCAAGCTGTCGGTGGGCGACAAGATGGCCGGTCGGCACGGCAACAAGGGCGTTCTGTCGCGCATTTTGCCCGAAGAGGACATGCCCTACATGGCCGACGGCGCGCCGGTCGAAATGGTGCTCAATCCCCTGGGCGTTCCCAGCCGTATGAACGTCGGCCAGATTCTGGAGACGCACCTGGGCTGGGCGGCGTATCACCTGGGCAAGCAGATCGACGAGCACATCAACAAGTATTACAACCCGTCCAAGCTGCGTAAATATCTGATGGAGATCGTCGGCGCCGAAAACGAGGACAGCCGCGCGGTCACCAAGCTGATCAAAGACGCCGGCGACGAGGACGTGGTGGAATTCTGCCGGACGCTGATCGGCGGCGTGCACATGGCCACGCCGGTGTTCGACGGCGCGCCGGAAAACGAAATCAAAACGGCGCTGGAACGCGCCGGCCTGTCGCCCTCGGGGCAGATGACCTTGTTCGACGGCCGCACCGGTCTGCCGCTGGACCACTCGGTGACGGTGGGCATCATGTACATGCTCAAACTGCACCACCTGGTCGATGATAAAATCCACGCCCGCTCCATCGGCCCGTACAGCCTGGTCACTCAGCAGCCGCTGGGCGGCAAGGCGCAGTTCGGCGGCCAGCGCCTCGGCGAAATGGAAGTGTGGGCGATGGAAGCCTACGGCGCGGCGTTCAGCCTGCAGGAATTCCTGACCGTGAAGAGCGACGACGTCGCCGGCCGCACGCGCATGTACGAATCGATCGTCAAGGGCGAGTGCTCGCTCGAACCCGGCCTGCCGGAAAGCTTCAAGGTGCTGATCAAGGAACTCCAGAGCCTGTGCCTGGACGTGGATCTGATCGAGGAGAAGGAGCAGGAAGAGGAAGAGGTCGACGAAGCGTCCCGGGCCCGCGATGCGGCGGAGGCGTTGTTCTCCAAGCGCATCAGTCTGGAAATTCCCGACTCGGTCTTCGAGGAAGAGGAACGCGCGGAAGCGGAAGACCTGGAAGACGAAGAGGACCTGGAAGACGAGGATCTGTAAGCGCCATTCGATTGTCGCAACGGCCCGAAGAACCCTTCGGGCGGGAGGATAAAGCTGTGAGAGACTTTTACAGCCTTTTCGAAAAACCGAAGAACCCGTTGAACTTCACGGCGATGCGCATCGCCCTGGCCAGTCCGGATAAAATCCGCGAATGGTCGTACGGCGAAGTGAAAAAGCCCGAGACGATCAACTACCGCACCTTCAAGCCGGAACGCGACGGCCTGTTCTGCGCCAAGATTTTCGGCCCGGTGAAGGACTACGAGTGCAACTGCGGCAAATACAAGCGCATGAAGCACCGCGGCATCGTCTGCGAGAAGTGCGGCGTCGAAGTGATCCAGTCCAAGGTGCGCCGCGAGCGCATGGGTCACATTTCGCTGGCCACGCCGGTGGCGCACATCTGGTTCCTCAAGAGTTTGCCCAGCCGAATCGGCGCGTTGCTGGATATGTCCTACAAGCAGCTGGAGAAGGTGCTGTATTTCGAACAGTACGTCGTGCTGCATCCGGGCAAGACCAAGTTCAAGATCAACGAGCTGATCACCGAAGAGCAGTACCGCGAGGCCTTCGAGCAGGGCGGACCGGAATTTTCCGCCGGCATGGGCGCCGAGACGATCAAGAAGATGCTGGCCAAAATGGAGCTCGACGAGCTGTCCAAGGACCTGCGCGTCGAGATGAAAGCGGCGACCAGCGAAGCCAAACGCAAAAAGATCGCCAAGCGTCTGCGGGTGGTCGAGGCGTTCCGCGACAGCGGCAACCGTCCCGAATGGATGATCCTGGACGTGATCCCGGTCATTCCGCCCGAACTGCGCCCCCTGGTGCCGCTGGACGGCGGCCGGTTCGCGATCTCCGATCTGAACGATCTGTACCGCCGCGTGATCAACCGCAACAACCGCCTGAAGCGGCTGATGGAGTTGATGGCGCCGGAAATCATCATCAAGAACGAAAAACGCATGTTGCAGGAAGCGGTCGACGCGCTGTTCGACAACGGTCGGCGCGGCCGCGTAATCACCGGCCCGAACAAGCGGCCGCTCAAGAGCCTGTCGGACATGCTCAAAGGCAAGCAGGGCCGCTTCCGCCAGAACCTGTTGGGCAAGCGCGTGGACTACTCGGGCCGCTCGGTCATCGTGGTGGGCCCGAACCTCAAGCTGCACCAGTGCGGCCTGCCCAAGAAGATGGCCCTCGAGCTCTTCAAGCCCTTCATCTACTCCGAGCTTGAGAAGCGCGAGATCGCCACCACCATCAAGAGCGCCAAGAAGATGGTGGAGCGCGAGGACCTGGTGGTCTGGGACATCCTGGAGGACGTGGTGCGCGAGTACCCCATCCTCCTGAACCGCGCCCCCACCCTGCACAGGCTGGGCATCCAGGCCTTCGAGCCGCAGTTGGTGGAAGGCAAGGCCATCCAGCTGCACCCGCTGGTGTGCGTCGCGTACAACGCGGACTTCG
>CALBTQ010000073.1 GCA_937967875.1 uncultured Pseudomonadota bacterium | reverse complement strand
GATGATGGCGAAGAAGCCGTTGTCGCGCGCTTCGCGGACCATTTTGGCCGTGCGATCCGGCGTGCGATGTGCGCTGCTCACGTGCGTCTGGTAGCCCACGCCGAAGCCGTCCAACACTTCCGCCGCGGCCGACATGACCGGCCAGTCCGAATCCGAGCCCATCAGAATCAACACCTTGGCCATCTTACTTCTCCAACCATTTGAGCGCCTTTTGCCCGATGTCGGTGCGCCAGTACGCGTTCTCGAAATCGATTTTCGCGACCGCCCGGTACGCGTTGGCGATCGCCTGCGGAATATCGTCGCCCATGGCCGTCACGCCCAGCACGCGCCCGCCGCTGGTGACGACCTTGTTCTCGATGTGCTTGGTGCCCGCGTGAAACACGAAGGCATCCTTGCCGACCTGATCCAGCCCGGTGATCTCTTTGCCCTTTTCATAAGAGCCCGGATAGCCGCCGCTGGCGATGACCACGCACATCGACGGGCGTTCGTCCCATTCGATGCTGTGCTGCGCCAGCCCGCCGTCGATCGAAGCCAGCAGTAGCGGCACGATGTCGCTTTTCATGCGGTACAGCAGCGGCTGGGTTTCCGGGTCGCCCAGGCGTACGTTGAATTCCAGCACCTTCGGCTCGCCGTTTTCGATCATCAAACCGCCGTAAAGCACGCCTTTGTAGGGTGTGCCGTTTTCGGCCATCTGCCGCACGGTGGGGATCATCACGCGGTCCATGATCTTGGCGAAGACCTCGTCGGTGACCACCGGGGCCGGGCTGTAGGCGCCCATGCCGCCGGTGTTGAGCCCGGTGTCGCCGTCGCCGACGCGCTTGTGATCCTGGCTGCTGGCCAGCGGCAAAACGAATTCACCGTCGGTGAAGGCGATGAAGCTGGCTTCCTCGCCGGTGAGAAATTCCTCGACGATCAGCGAGTCGCCCGCTTCGCCGAACTGCCGGTCGGTGAGAATCTGCCCGATCGCCTCTTCGGCCTCGGCGACCGTCCGGCAGATCAGCACGCCTTTGCCCGCGGCCAGGCCGTCGGCCTTGACCACGATCGGCGCGCCGATTTCGCGTACGTAAGCCAGCGCCGGTTCCGCTTCGGTGAATGCGCGATGCGCCCCGGTGGGCACGCCGGCCGCGTTGAGGATGTCCTTGCAGAAGGCCTTGCTGCCTTCGAGCTGCGCAGCCGCTTGGGTCGGACCGAAAATCTTCAAGCCGGCGGCGGTGAATTTATCGACGATGCCCTCGACCAGCGGCGCTTCGGGGCCGACGACGGTCAAGTCGATTTTTTCGTTGGTCGCGAATTTGAACAGCGCGTCGATGTCCTCCGCGCCGATCGGCAGGTTGATGGCGCTGGTTTCGGTGCCCGCATTGCCGGGCGCGCAAAAAACGGTATCCACCAACGGAGATTGGCTGATTTTCCAGGTCAAAGCATGTTCACGTCCGCCGCTGCCGACAACCAGCACTTTCATCACAGCCTCCTTACAGCTTGTCCGCGGAAACAAGAATGGTAACAAATGGCGAACGGTAGGCCAAGGGTCAGCGGTTGGCTCAGCGGTTGGCCGCCAATTGCGATTGAATGTAGCGCGCGACCTCGTCTTTGCCGCGGTACACGCCGTAGTGCCCTTCGCACAAAATGTCGGCTTCCAGCGCCAGCAGCCGTTCCATGCTCTGCCGCCACAACTCGATGTCCGAGTCGAAATCCGGCAGGAACGGGCCGTGAACGTCCTGCGCGAACAGGATGCGGCCGTCGGGCGTGTCCAGGTACAGCGCGATGCTGCCGGGCGTGTGGCCGGGAATGTGCAGCCACTTCAGGTCGCCCAGCTCGCCTTCGTCGCCGAACAGATAATCGTCGAGATTGCACTTGGGCAGTTTGATGCCGTACATCTTGGCGGCGGTGCGCACCGGATCGCCCGACTCGATGATTTCCGCGTCGTCCTCATGGGCGACCAGCTTGCACAGGGTCACCTCGCGTACGTTCAACGCGCCGCCGATGTGATCGATGTGGCCGTGAGTCAGCACACAGAAGTCGATTTCCTGCGGATCGACGCCGAGTTCGGCGACGTTGTCCAAAATGCGGTTGGCCACGCGGTTGGCTCCCGCGTCGATTAAAATCGCCGGCGGGCCTTCCACGAAATAGACCAGACAATCTTCCGGATGGCTAAGCGTATCGCCGCCGACCAGATAGATACCGCCGGCTACTTTACGAAACGGCATAACGATGGAACTCCGAAAAGTTTCCATTATTCTACCGAGACAAAAGTCAAAATCAAGATTCTCGTGACCGGAAAATGAGTCGGCCGTTCGAAAATATTCCGGCCTCCGTCACACGCGTTGGGCCGTGGGAATTTTCGCTTCGTCGAATTTTTCGCGCCAGTTGATGCGGCCGGTCAGTTGCATCAGGACGAACAGGGTGACGATCGAGCCGCAGGTGACGATCAGGCCGGTCCAACCTTCGTAAAAATGCGCATAGGAAAACAGCACCAGGTACAACACCTGGGCGCCGCCGGCTTCGAGTGCGGCGAAGCGCAGCCCGACGACCAGCCGCAGGTAGCTGACCACCAGAAACACCGACACCGCCGAACTGAGCAGGAAGGCCGGAATCAACGCCAGGTGATCGACCGTGTAGGCGAACAGCAAGTGAAACGCGAAAAACGCCGCGCCTAGAAACAGGTAGTTAAGCGGATGCAACTCGACCTTGCGCAGCAATGTGATCACGAACAGCCAGATGAAAAAGAACAACAAACTCAGCGGTGCAAAAAAGCTGATCTGCGCCGCCAGCGGTCCCGGGTTGAGTTTGGCGGGCATATCCATGCCGATGTCGAAACCGGAGATGAGATTGTTGAACGTCCAGGCCAGCGTCCAGCCGTCGCCCCGGCGTTCCTTCGTGTTGGGCGAGATCGTCCCCTCGGGGAAATCGATGTCGGTGAAGTTCGTGTTCATCGTCAGGGTGAAGTTGCGCACCTGGTCGACCGACGATCCGAACGAATAGCGCCAGAAATCCAGGCCGCGACTGCGGTAGCCCAGCGTGAAGTTGACGCGCTCGCCGCGCTTCACCGGCACACTGTACTGCAGCGCCTTAGCGTTGCGGCCGGTTACCTCGTGCGGTTGCAGGTCGGGGCGTCCCTCTAGTTGAAAGCGGAAATCGTCGTAGGACGCCTGCGCGGTCGGGAAGCGATAGGTGACGAATAAAAAGCCGTCGCGGTCCTCGTTCTGTTGGTAACCGTACTCCCCGGCAAAATCCACCTGGTACGTGGAATACCACAGCAGGCCCTTTTGCCGATGGGCCAGATCCAACGAAACGTTCAGCGCGGATTTTTCCAGAATAACCGGCTTGCGCTCGATCACCTGGCGGGTACGCGTAACGATCTTGGTTTTTTTCGTCACCGGATCGGTCACTTCCTCGGTTTCGGTTTTGGTGGTCCACCAGCCGAACTCCAATTCCGGCGCCTGCTGTACCTGTTGATTGCCCCACAGACCGGCGACCTCCGGCGAGAGTTTGCGCGACAGATCCATCGATCGGACGCTCATCGAACCGCCCAAAACGAGCCAAGCGGTGGTGATTAGAAGATACACGCCCACTACCGCCCCAATGCGCTTGCCCATGACCTGCTCCTGAATTATTTGCCTCGATGAAAAATGACACACGCGTCGGGCAAAATGTTCCGCCGGCGGCAAATTTGCCGCGCTGTTACAAAACGTCGCGGGGATGGTCACTTAATGAGAATTGGTGTAAAAATGTCGCGATTTGAAATGTCCTTCCTCAGGGGGAGCGGGAAGGTGTTTGACAAGGAGATAGTGCACTCATGGCTCGACAACTGATTCTCGCGACCCTGTTGGTTGCTCTGCTGGGTTCTTTCGCGCACGCCGCGCCGATCACCGCCGACAATGCGCAACGTGTTTTCGAAGCGGTGATTCACCTGCAAGACGTTTCGGATCTGACGCAACTCAAGCCCTACGGTTTGATGATCACCTCGCGCCACGATCTGGATTTGATCATTCACGCCAGCGCCGAGGAAGTGGCTTTCCTACAGCAACACGGCTGGAAAGTCGAAGTGCTCGGGCGCACCGATCAAATCAAAGCGAAAGAAGATTACCGCTCGTTCGCTCAGGCCGTGACAGACCTGAATACGCTGGTCGATACTCACCCGACGATCTCCTCGATTTTCTCCATCGGCACTTCGGAGGAAGGGCGCGACCTTTGGGCGATCAAAATTTCCGACAACGTGGAAAGCGACGAAGCCGAACCGACGATCCTTTACGATTTCAGCGTTCACGGTGACGAGCAGATCGGCACCGAGGTCGCCTTCGAGATCGGAAGAGCACACGTCTGAACTCCAGTCACCGAATACGAT
>CALBTQ010000072.1 GCA_937967875.1 uncultured Pseudomonadota bacterium | reverse complement strand
ATACGAGATCGTATTCGGTGACTGGAGTTCAGACTTGTGCTCTTCCGATCTTCACGCAGCGTTAAAGGAATCCTGGATCCCCGGGTCAAGCCCGAGGATGACGGAAAGAATTGTCATGCCCGCGAAGGCGGGCATCCAGGACCAGCAAATATCCTTCCGGACCTTTTCATAAAGGAAGACCGCGCTTCACGCGGCGTTAAAGGAATCCTGGATCCCCGGGTCGAGCCCGAGGATGACGGAAAGAATTGTCATGCCCGCGAAGGCGGGCATCCAGGACCAGCAAATATCCTTCCGGACCTTTCTTACCGGAATTATCTAGCATGAAAAAATCAGCTTTTTCCTATTACCGGAATATTATACAATGATCGCTTAGTAGCCAATTGAAAAATTGGGAGTTCTCCGATGCTGCACCCGCGTTTGCTCTTGATTATTATGGCAATATTTTTCGTCATCCTCGTGTCCTGCGGCGACGATGATGATGACGACAACAATGATGACGCTCAAATTGACGATGATAACGACACAGGAAGCAGCGATGACGACGACACGACGCCCGGCGACGATGATGATACAGGAACCGACGACGACACCGGCGACGATGATGATACGGGAACCGACGACGATACCGGCGACGATGACACCATTCTGCCCGATGACTATGTAGCGCCTTGGCCGCAGGAGAATATCGAGGAGCAGGATTATGACGAAAGCGGCACGGCCGGCCCCTTACGTCTGAAAGCGATGGCGTACGACGATTGGCACCGCACCTGGCACCAACCGGATCACGGCTGCTGTGCGCACGTGTTTTTTACGGACGAAACTCAAACCGAGGTCGCCCAATACCACGGCATCGGGGACAGCACCGAGTGGACGGGGCAGTACGCGGCGTCGGAAGCATACCGCTATTACACGACCGGAGATTCGCTCGCCAAGCAGATTGTCGTGGAAAAGATCGCGGCTCTTGACGGCCTTCTGCACGTAACCGGGCGCGCCGGCTTTATCGCGCGCTATTGGGGCAGTCAGGCGATGCTCGACATGTACGGCGCGGCCGGCTGGTGCGACGGCTCCGACCGTTGCCACCAGGTGGATGCCGGGGCCTATGCCGGCGACTTCTGGATGGGGGAAACAAGCCGCGATATGTACACCGGCTGGTTTTACGGGATGGTTACGGCTTACGATCTCGTCGATGACGAGCCGATGCGGGAGATGATCCGGGACGATGTGACCGAGGTGCTCGACGAGCTGCTCGCCAATAACTGGTGGATCATCGACGAGGCCGGGCTGCCCACCGACGCCGGGCCGAATGTTCTGCCGGGATTCCAACTGGCTTGGATCACCATCGGCTACCATATCACCGGGTACGAGAGGTATAAGCAGGAACTGGGCAGGCTGCTCGAAGACAAGCGGCGGCAGTGGTTCAAATTGAACAACATCACGTTTTTCAACCGCTACACGTCGTATTTCGGGAACGCCCTCACGCATCGAATCTGGTACACGATTCTGCGGCTGGGGCGCGTCTATTACAGTCCCGCGGATTATGCGTTTATGGCCGGAGTTTTCGAGAAAGAGGTCCATACCTATACGCGTTTGTCGCACAATCCCTGGTTCAACGCGATCTTCATGGGGCAAGGCGATTACGATCCGAGCGAAACCGCCTATCAGGACCAGCTCGTAGAGGACCTGACCGTTTTTCAGGATCCGCCGCTGGCGGAGTTTTACCTCCCGGCCAAAGACCCTTCGACCTACACTCTCGATCCGATTTCCGTCTTTTTTACCGACCTGGTGACGCAGTACCCGTTTCTCGAGGAGATCCTGGGAAGATTCCAGTATCAGGCCCTGGAGCCGTTCGGGGTGGATGGCCTATGCCCGGCCGGTTTCATGTTCCAGTGGTCGCCATTCGTCATCGAAGAATGCGGCTCCGACGATCCGACCAAGGTTCATTCGGGGCACGACTTCCTGGCCGCATACTGGCTGGCCGCGTATCACAAGTTTATCGACAAAGAGATGTGATTTCAGGTTTGCGAGACGGTTTTTGCCCGACGCTCACGGGTCGGGCTGCCCTCTATCGCCCCAGACGGGGCTGAAGGAATTTCTCGACTCTCCCTAACGGGCTGACAATGTAAACACCCTGACGGAGAAAATTAAAATACTCAGTTGGTGATTTCCTCGCCGGCGGCGAGTAGACGTCTTTCGATCTCCATCGCTTGGTTGTAGATCGGCGTCGTCCAATCGGTGTTCATCAGCAGGATGAAGCCGAGGTCGTCGCTGACCCGGAAGTACATCTCGGTTGCCACGCCGTCATCGCCGCCGTTGTGGCCCAGGAGAATCGTGTCGGTCCCGAGTTGCGATGTGTAATACCAGACCAATCCCTGGGTGGAATCGACGTCCGGCACTTGCAGTCGGCGCATTTCCTCGACGGTGGCCGCTTCCAAGATGCGGCGCCCGTCCCACTCGCCGTCGCCGATGAAGGCCATCTGGAACTTGGCGAGCTGCTTGAGCGGCGTGCGCAACTGGCCGTCCGGGTAGTCGGGGAAGCCGTACTGGCCGTAGGGACGGTAGTTGTCGAGCGCCGGCAGGTACTCGTAGGGCATGGCGATTTTGGCTTCGTCCAGACCGGCGAGGAACCACGAGGTGTCGATCATGCCCAGCGTTTCGAAAATGTTGTCGTCGCAATATTGGTCGAAGGGCGTGCCGGTCAGCGCCTCGACCAGATAGGCCGCGAGGGTTATGCCGATATTCGAATAATTCCACTGGACGCCCGGCGCGTACTGAAAGTAGTTCAACGCGGCGTAGTAATAATCGCCGCCGGGCGCCAGGTAGTCTTCGAGGAATCCGCCGAGGGGAAGCGGCGAATCGCCTTGCACATAAAGCGGAGCCATAACCAGCCAGTTGTCGCGGATGCTCGCGGTGTGGGTCAGCAACTGGCGGAAGGAAATCGGCTCGCCGACGTGATTGGGATTCTCCGCCGGGAAGGCCAGATAATCGTTGACGTTGTCGTCGAGTTCGAAATAGCCGTCTTCCCAAACCTGCATGAGCGCCACGGCCGTCACTGTTTTCGAGACGGAGGCGAGCATGAAGATCGTGTCCTCGGTGACCGGGCGCTGCTGGCCGATGTGCGCCCAACCGAAGCCCTTGGACCAGACCAGCGAGCCGTCTTTGACGATGCCGGCGGCCAAACCGGGGATGTGCGTCGCGGCCATCACCTGTTCGATGAACGCGCACAACTCGCTGTCGTCGTAGGGCGTTGCGTCATCGTCATCGTCATCGTCGCCGGTATCGTCATCGTCGTCGGCGGCGGCGTCATCGTCCCCGGTGTCGTCGTCGCCGGCGGCGTCATTATCGTCATCATCGTCATCGTTATCGCCGCAGGCGACGATAAAGACCACCAGCAACAGCAAAAGCGCCGCCGGCCGGAAAAGAGCGTGTTTCATAATAATATCTCCCATAGAATAATCGGCGGCCTGCACGATTCCCGATGTGGTTCGAGATAACGTAACGCAAATCGGGCAAGAAAAACAAGAAGGCCGAAATACGGGAGCAAAAGGGTGTTAATCTGCTCCGTTGGCGAGGGCGAGGCGCAGCCAGAGTTCGACGCCGTCGCGCAAGCCCGCTTCGTCGATTTGGAAATGCGGACTGTGGTGGCCGTGGACCGCGCCGCGGTCGGGATTGCCGCCGCCCAGACCGATGAACACGCCGGGCGCTTTTTCCAGATAGTGCCAGAAATCCTCCGCGCCCATCATCGGCGGACGGGTGTGCACGCGCTCGGCGCCGACGACCTGCACGGCCAAGGGCGTGATCGCGGCGGCCAGCGGCGCGTCGTTGGTCACCGGCTTGTTTTTATGGCCGGACCAGATCAGCTCCGCCCGGGCGCCGAAAGCCGCGGCGACGCCGTCGACCGCGTGCTGCATGCGCGTTTCGATCTCCGCATACATCGCCTCGGTGAGAAAGCGCACGGTCCCCGACAGGCGGGCGGTTTCGGCGACGGCGGTGCGCGATTGCCCGCAGTGGAATTCGCCGAGGTGGATCACGCGCGGTTCGAGAGGATCCAAACCCAACGAAACGACGCTGCGCAGGGCGACGGTGAGATGCGCGCCGACGGCCAGGGCGTCGACGGTGTTTTGCGGCAGGCCGGCGTGGCCGCCCCGCCCGTGCACGAGGATGTCGAACGGACGCGAGCCGGCCGCATTCGGTCCGGGGGTTATTTCGATGGTGCCGACAGGCTGATAGGAAAAAATGTGGATGCCGTACACGGCCGCGACGTCGTCCATGGCGCCGTCCTCGACCATGGCGAGCGCGCCGGTTTCCGCGGGGCGCACGATCTCGTCGGGCACGGTTTCCTCGGCGGGTTGAAAGAGCAGGCGGATCGTGCCGGCGAGTTCGGCGCGATGGGCGGCCAACACCCGCGCCGCGCCCAGGAGCATTGCGGTGTGGGCGTCGTGGCCGCAGGCGTGCATGACGCCGAGCCTGGTCGATGCGAATTCCAGGCCGGTTTCCTCGGTCACAGCCAGCGCGTCCAGGTCGGCGCGCAAGGCGATCGTCGGTCCGGGACGCTCGCCGACGATATCGCAAATCACGCCGGTGGTCGCCGCCGGGCAAGGATCGAGGTTCATTTCCTCCAGACGGGCGATGACGAACTTTTGCGTTTCATGCTCGCGCCATCCCAGTTCGGGGTGTCGATGAAAATGCCGCCGCCACTGCACCACCTGCGCAAAAACATCGTTTGCCGCCTGTTTCGGATCCATGATTTCCCCACCCGTTCGAGGTTAAAAAAATATGGCCCGCCGTTCAGTTAAGAACAAGCGGGCCGGTCGGTCAAGATCTTAGAGCAGTTCGTCGACGTTGTCCTGGATCTTGCGGATCGCCGCGACGATGTCGTCGATGTCTTCCTTGCCGCCCATGAGGTACGGGTAATGCATCCAGACGGCCTCGTCGAAGGTCGCCTTGCGCGTAACGGGGAAGTCGCCGCCGTTGGCCGCGTTGCACTCGTCGCCATAGCGCGCGCGGAGCATCGGGTACTCGCTGGCGCGCAGGGGGACGATGTCGCGACCGGGAATCGGCTCGTAGAAATCGCCGTCGAAGAACATGCCCTCGGCGGCCAGCGCCTCGAGGAACTTGTCTCGGTGCAGCCCTTTGAAGCCGGCCGGATCGTATTTGAAAATGTATTGGTAATGCGCCGGCTGCGTGGTGCGCTCGTCGTATTTAATGGTGGCGATGCCTTCGATGGCGTCGAGCTGTTCGGTGAGGTACGCGGCATTGGCGGCGCGATGTTTCGTCGCTTCCTCCAACCGTTCGAGCTGCGCGAGCAGCACAGCGGCCTGGAATTCGCCGATGCGGTAATTCCAACCGAGTAGGTTGCCTTCGAAATCGTCGTAGCCCGCTCCTTTGCGGCCGCAGTTGACGAGGCTGAGCAGCTTCTGGTTGAAGGTGTGGTCGTTGGTGGTGACCAAGCCGCCCTCGCCGCTGGTCATCAGCTTGCTGGACTGCATCGAGAAACTGCCGAAGTCGCCGTGCGAGCCCACGCCCTTGCCGCGCCATTTGCCGCCGTGCATATGCGCGCAATCCTCGACGAGAATGAGGTCGTGCTTTTGCGCGATGTCCTTGAGGCGGTCGAGGTCGGCGATGGAGCTGCCCAGGTGCACGCAGATGATCGCCCGGGTTTTGTCGGTGATCAACGATTCGACGATGTCCGGGTCGATGGTGTAGTTGGCGGCGGTGACGTCGGCGAAGACCGGCACGCAGTTGAGGGTCACCGCGGCGACGGCGGTGGCGATCCAGGTGTAAGGCGGGACGATGACTTCGTCGCCCGCTTTGAGGCCGCCGGCGCGCAGGCACATTTCGAGCGAGACGGTGCCGTTGGCGCAGCAAACGCCGTATTTGGCGTCGTGGTACTCGGCGAAAGCGGCGCCGAATTTTTTCGCGTAGACGTTCGGCGAGGGGTATCCGCCCCAGTTGCGGCTTTCCAACACCTTGAGCAACAGTTCCTTTTCGCGCTCGGTGTAAGTCGGCCACGCGGGCCAAGACTTGGTTCGCACAGAATTTCCGCCTTTAATCGCACACTTGGCCATAATCATTCTCCTTGTTGCTTCACCGGCGCCGATGGCGCGGTATCATCTAATTTTGCGGAAAAGAGAAAGGCAATTGTTTTAAGAATTGCGGAAAAAGTCAAGCGAATTGCATCACAACAACTGGCGCAGGGTCACGCGCAGCATGTGCCCCCAGAAATAGCTGGAGGCGTTGGCGAAAAAGGCGACCGAGACGGCGTGGAAAAATTGAATCGGCCGGGCGAGCGCATAGAAGATGAGGCTTTCGATCATCGCGACGAGCAATTCGCCGCTGACAATGTAAGCGTTGTATTCGGTGAACAATCCGCGCCAGACGAAAATCAACAGGGGATGCGTGACGGCGGTGCAAACAAAGGCGGCAAGCAGGGCGCGGCGAAGGTCGATTTTCATACCGGCGAGTAAGGCGTAGAGGGGCATTTCGACGACCAGGGTGAAGGAAAATGAAATCGCCCAGCGGGCGATAACGTCACGCGCGCCCAGGTTGATCAACGCATATTGAAACAAGCCGACCATGGCGATACCGACGAGGTTGGCCAGGAAAACGGCGATCGTTACGCGCCGCCAATCCAGCGGACGCAGCAGCCGCCAAAACACGGCCGCCTCGAACAATACGGCGAGCGGCCCGCCGATGGACATCACCGAAAAGGGAGAAAGGATCAGACGGGAACCCAGAAGCCAAAGCAGTCCATGGGTCGGCAGATTGGCGAGCGCGCCAACCAACGCGACGCGCGGCAAGGGCGCCCTGCCCCGCGCGGCCAACAAGAGGATCGGCAACTCGAAGATCAGCGCAAAGGCATAAAATTCGAGAAAGTAAAGCAACGATTGCGGCATCGCTTATATTTTCCGACTGCGGCGCAACAGATTGTGTCCGGCCAGACCGAGCAGACCGACGAGAATCATCGCACCGGCGAGCGGTCCGGTCGGCGACGCGGGCGCGGCGGTGCAACCGCAGGAATCGTCGTTGTTGTCGTCGTTGTCGTCGTTATCGTCGTTGTCGTCATCGTCGGCGGGCAGGTCGGCGTATTCCAGGCAGCCTTCGGCCATGTCGCAGTCGCCGGATTGTTCTAACACGTTGACCATGCAGGAGAAGAGATCGCCGTTCTCGCCGTAATCCGGATCGCCCGCCTCGCATTTTTCCAGGCCGCCGGGCACGGATAAATCGCAATTGTCCAAAAAACCGTAGACCGAGTCGCAATCGTAGGTAAACACCGTATCGTCGTCGTTGGCGGCCGCGGCTAGCGGCAGCGCGAGGATCACGGCCAAAACGAAGATTTTACGCATCGCGTTTCTCCAGCAATATTTCATTATTATCGGATAAATGATTTCACAATCGATGCATGGACGCAAGCACTGATACATTTTTCCACGGTCACAAGTTATCCTGAAAAAAGGTGAGGATCGCATCCCAGTTTCCCAGATAGTCGTAGGGAACGAACAACTGGGGCATTTCGACGGTGGAATAGTCGTTGATCAGGTTGGCCAGCTGGTGCAGGCAGGGGGCGATTTCGTCGGCCAGCGAATCGTCGTGATAGCCGTAATACAGGAACCAGCCGACGCAATCGAAGACGAAACCGGCGAAACCGGGCTCGAGGCGCATCAGCACGCTGCCGCTGACGCTGCCGCCGCTATGGCCGAGAAACCCGACGGGCGATTGTACGCCGTATTTGTACAGCAGGTATTTGCGCGCGAGGAGAATTTCGTAAACGCGCACCCCCAGCAAGGTGAAGCCGTCGCGCAGAAAGCGGCGCGAAATTTCATCCTCGTGGGCATCGGCGTTGTCGATGCGCATGGTCGGCAGCAAAACCGCCCATCCCTGGTCGATGAAATCGCGAAAGGGATGATCCTGCCGGAAGGAGCGCGCGGTCTGAAAATGTCCGTGCACGGCAAGGATGGACCCGCGCGGGTATTCATCGGTCGGCTGCAGCAGCAGAGCTTCGAAGGAGCCGACCCAGGGATCGTGAAACAACAAGCGAAACTCGTCGTAGCCGGTTAAATGGCGGATCTCGACGATGGACACGTTCAGCGGGCGCTCCAGGAGATCGTCGAGCAGAAAATCGATGTTGAGGATTTCAACGATGCGTCGGCGCAGTTCGTCGGCGGGCAGCGGATCGACATAAGGCGGCATGGCGCGGTAATCGTTGAATTGTCCGATGAGATCCGCCTCGCTTTCCGGCCGGGAATACATGGTGGCCAGTTCGAGAAACGCCAGGTAATCGCCGGTGCAGGAATTGGGATCGGCGCAGGACCATTTTTTGCCGAGACGCAGGTGCTCGGTAACGTTGATGTCCGGCGGCGGCAGCAGCCATTGGAGAATCGGCGAAGGCGCCAGCAGATTTTCGCGGAATTCATCGTCGAAATCGCCGGATTCGCCGGCGGGATTGCTCCGGTCCGCGCAATCACAAGCGACCAGGGCGAAAATTAAAAAAAATAAAAGGAAATGGAAGCGTCGCGGCGAGCTCATTTCCTTTTTCCTTGTGCGTTGTTCATCAAAAGCGAATTGTAGAAGGTTTTCCAAAAATGAAAAGTGAAAGTAGACATTTTTCCCGACTTCCGAATTGAGACACCCGGAGCCGCCAAGACCCGGAGGGGCGAAGGAATCTTTGATTTCGCGCGTCAGCGCCGGCCGAGGCTCTGTAGAATGACTGAATCATTGGTCGAGGGATTATCCCCGGCGGGGCTCTTGACGGTCGGGTGCGGAGCGGGCAACCTGAATTCGATGCAGCAACCAGAGCTTGAAAATCCCAGACCGCAGCACAAACTGCACTATTTCGGCGCGGACGAAGAGGAGTACGTCCAGCGAATCGCCGATCGGCGCACGAAGCTCATTCGGCCGTTGGCGATGCTTTTCGTGCGGCGCAACGTGCGGTCGGATTCGCTGACGCTCTTTTCCTTCCTGCTGGTGCCGCTGGTGTTCTTCCCGCTGTTCGGCCTCAAGCATTACATCTGGTGCTGGGTCGTACTCGTGCTGCACATTTTGCTGGACGGCCTGGACGGACCGGTGGCGCGCCTGGGCCGCTACGCCTCGGACAAGGGCGCGTTGTCGGATATCCTCAACGACATCACCGGCATGGTGGTGGTGATGCTCACGGCGATGCAGTTCGGCTTCGCCTACCCGATGGCCGGCGGTCTGTACATCGCGACGTATCTGTACATGATCATCATGATCATCGCCCGCAACATCATGGAAATGCCCTTCAAGGTTGTCTTTAAATCGAAATACTGGATGTTCGTTTTTCTGTTGGTGACGGTGCACAGCGGCTACGACCTGCTTAATCCGTTTTTGCTGATCATGAGCGTGTATCAGGCGGTAATCGCCGCGGTCGGCGTGTTTCACTTGCGCCGCCATCTGCCCGGCATTCTGGGCGCGGGCACCAGCGGCGCGTGGCCGGGGCCGGACAAGGTGGCCGGACGCGAAACGCGCCTGATGCGGCGCATGGAACGCAAGGAACGCCGGCAGGTGTGGCTGAAAAGGAAAAAGACATGATCTGGTACTGGATCATCCTGGGCATCGGCGTGGCGACGTTGGTCGTCGTTTCGCTGTTTCATCAAAGCATCCTGCCGCTGGAGCGCGGATTGATCCAACCGGATTGGCTGATAACCGACGAACGCATCGCCGAGGGGCCCGACCGGGTGGAGGTCGCCGGCGAAGAGGTCATCTGCACCACACGCGACGGCACGGAATTGTCCTTCCGCGCGCCGGGCATGCGCCTGGCGCTGGGCGCGCTGGCTTTCGTCACAGTGCATAACCAGCGCCTGCTGGCCGTGCTCGATCGCGGGCGCCAGCGGCGCACCTACCTGGTGGACGTCGCGCGGGCGGCACAACGGGGCGATCTGCTGGCCGGAGCGGTGGGCTATTGGCGGCACGGCACCGGACGGTTGCTGTCGGCCGACGGCGAACACCTGCTCGAAATCCACCGTTGCCTGGGCCGCGACCGCATTTATCTGCTGGATCCGTCGCGCGCTTTGCAGGGGCACGCCTTCGGCATGGGCATCGAACGAACGTTGATCGCACCGGTGATGAGTCTGGGCGCGGCGGCCCTACGCGGGCGAGAGATCATCGTGTCGACCGGACCGCGAACCTGGAAAACGGAACTTCATTGAATTTACCGCGCGAATAATTTGCGGTTCCCCTTTAATAATGCTATTATTCTACGGTTTGGTCGGCATGCCCGATTTGGGGTTGGAGGAAACGATGCGCAAATTTGTATTTGGCCACGTGCTCGTGGTCTTTTTGCTTGCGGCCACGGGGGCTTGGGGGGCTTCCGGAGGACCCGACACCTTCGGCTACACGTGGAACGATGCGTTCACGTACAACTGGGTCGACGTTTCCGACGGAACTTTGATCACCTTCGAGGACGACGAGATCAAAGGACCCTACCCGCTGGGTTTCGATTTCGATTTTTACGGCGAGACCTTCAACCAGATTTACATCAGCGCCAACGGACGGTTGACCTTCGTCGACCAGCCGGAAACGTACAACATTCCGTGCATTCCCTCCGAATCGCCGTACCTGGGCTACATCGCGATGTACTGGGACGATCTGGATCCGGAATCGTCCGGCTCGATTTACCTGAAGTTGATCGGCGCGGAGCCCAATCGCTTTTTGATCATTCAATACCAGGACGTGTTGGCCTGGGGTTCGGCGACCGACACGCTGACGGCCGAAGTGGTGCTGTCGGAACAAAACAGCGATATCTATTTTCAGTATCAGAATCCGACGACGGAAAACGGCGGCAACGCGACGATCGGCATTATGAGCCCGGACGGCGAAGACGGCCTGTCGATCGTCTGCAACAGCGCCGTGCTGGCGGCGGAACTTACCTATCACATCATGCATCCGCCGTACATCACGCTCAATGTGAGCGACGACGCCGCGGCGGCCGCGCCGGGTGAAACGGCCGACTTCTCGCTGGAAGTGCGCAACGTGACCGGGCAGGACGCAACGGTCATTTTCAGTACGGCCGACAACGATTGGACGGCCACGACCGACCCGGGCCAGTTGCAGTTGGCACGCGGCGAAAGCGGCACGGTGGACGTCGAAGTCCAGGTGCCGTCCGACGCGCTGCAATGGTCGATGGATCAGGTGACGGTCACCGCGACGTGGCTGCAACATCCGACCTTGCAGGTGCAGAAAGTGTTGACCACGACGGCCGGAGCGGATTGGTCCGTGCTCGCCGGCGCGCTGCCCACGCTGGTGCAAAAAGCGGCGGTGGTCAGCGACGCGGAATGGATCTACGTGTTTTCCAATTACCTGGCGCCGGGGATCGTCGGCACGCTTTATCGCTTCAACCTCGACGGCGACAGCGAACAGCTCGATTCGGCCGATCCGGCGGTCAACGTCACCGACGGCGTGTACCTGTGGGATAAACTGGTGTTCGCCGGCGGCGTCGACGCCAGCGGCGAATTGACCGATAAACTCAGCATCTACGATTTATCCGATGAACAATGGCTCGACGGCTTCACCGCGCCCATGCCGATGGCGCTGGCGGCCACGGTCGTTTATGACGATCAGCTTTATGTGATCGGCGGCTTCGACGGCGAAGAGGCGATGTCCGATCTGTGGCGCTTCGATCCGGCCTCGGCGACCTGGGAGCAATTGGCCTCGATGAACGAGGCGCGCATGCGGCCGGTGGCGGGCGTGATCGACGACAAGATCATCGTCGCCGGCGGCGCGGACCTGGTGAACCTCAGCTCGGCGGAAATTTTCGATCCGCAGCAGAACGTGTGGAGCGCAATCAGCCCGCTGCCCGAGGAGATGTACGCGGCGGCCGACTGCACGTGCAACGACAAGTTCTACGTGATCGGCGGCCTGCTGGGCGACGAGGCGCTGGACATCGTCTACGGCTACGATCCCGACCTGAGCGCCTGGTTCCCGGTCAGCCTGCTGCAGACGGCGCGCTTCGACACCGAAGCCGATTTGCTGGACGGCAACATCGTCATCGCCGGCGGCAACCGCGCGTTGTTCTCGCCGGTCAACGACGCCGAAATGCTCGACCTGGGCTGCGTCGACGAGCAGAACATCCATGACGGAGAGTTCGGTCCCGACGACGATACCGGCGACGACGACGTCGACGATGACGATTCGGTGCTCGACGACGACGACGAAACGCCCGACGACGATTCCGTCGTCCCCGACGACGACGATGACGACGACGACGGCTGCTGCGGCTGCTGAGTAAATTTTTGCGACACAACGCCGCGTCACGTGCGCGGCGTTTTTATTTAAGCCATCTTCAAGCCGCGGCGCGGGCGACGATCAGTTGCTTGGACGAAGTCGAAACGAACGGCGACTCGTCGTAGTCGCCGAATTTTTCCACGATCGTGAAACCGGCGAAACGCAGATACGCGTCCAATTCCTGCGGATAGAAAATCCGCATCTCCAGACGATCGATCTCTTCGCGTCCGTCGGGCATCTCGTAATAAAACGTGATGTGGCTGATCTGCCGCGCGCGGTCGTAGTCGATGGCGGACGAAAGCTTGACCGTCCCGCCGCCGTCGGGCAGAGGAAATTCTTTTTCCTTCACCCGTTTGCCGGGTTCGCGCGTGAGGTACGACAGGTCGGGATTGAACATGTCGATGATCAACCGCCCTTGCGGCGCCAGCAGGGAACGGATTTTGCGAAGCACCGCCAGGATGTCGTCCAGCTCATGCAGGTGGGCGATGGTGTTGAACGGATAAAGGACCAGGGCGAATTTTTCATCGGTTTCGTACTCGCGAAAATCGCTGAGCACCCAGCGAAGCGACAAGCCCTTGGCCGTCGCCTTGCTCCTGGCGACATCGAGCATCGACGTTGCGCGATCCAAACCCGTAACGGCCACGCCCTGTTCGGCCAGCGGGACGGCGATGCGCCCGGTGCCGCAGCCGATCTCCAACAGCGGACCGCCGTAGCGCGCGGCCTGTCGTCGATAAAACGGCACGTCCTGCACGAAATCGGCGTTCCAGGAATCGTAAAGCCGACCGTCGTAAAGCAACGCTTTGTCATCCATGATTATTCTCCCTTATAATAGATTATATTTCTTTTACCCCGTGCGCGATCAGAACGATCGCTCCGTTGCGCACCTCAACCTTACGCAATTCCAAGCCCCACATCGCCAGATCGGCTTTGAGGATCGGGTTCATCACCGATTCGGCGTAGCGCAACGTGAAGTCGGGCGAGCGGCGTCCGTCGAGATCCACTTGCGTCAGGTGAAACAGCAGGCGTTGATTTTCGCGGTCGAGCGTACCGACGACTCGCAGGCGCGGCCGCCATAGCTTCGTCGCGGCCGTCGCTTCGATGATCAACCGCTCGCCGTCGACGGATACGCGCACGTCGCGCAGATTTTTATTCTTGCGCGCGATGAACGCGGCCAGATCGTCGGGGGTAACGGTGAAGGTCGCCCAGCCGTCGGCTTCGCGCATGACCAGCCGCCGCGCGATGGCCAGCGTGCGCCAGTCGATCCGGACGCGGCGGAACGCGAACTCGGCATGCGCCAGACGCAAACGGCGGTATTCGAGGTTTGTCGCCGTCCAATGCAGAGCGGAAAAATTTTCCGTCGGCGCGCACTCGGAGAAGGCGACTTCCACCGGCGGCGCCTCTTCCTTCCGCATGCGGGTGAGCGATTCGGATTGCAGTTGCGCCAGCAGGTCGCAGGTGAGTTCGGCCTGCACGATCTCGCCGTCGGCTAGGTAGGTGATCATCCCGTCGGCGACGCCGCCGGTGCGCTGCGTGCCCACGCGGTAGAGCGTGCCGGCTTGCGTGAGTTTTTCTTCCACCGGTTGCAGGGTGAAATGCGGCGCGAGCAACGCGGGCAGCGTTTCACGCCACCTGGCGGCGTCCTTCGCATCCAGGTAGAGGTACTGCTCGACGTCCAGGTGCTCGGGCAGCAGGCGCGCGAAACGCTCGGGGCTGCGGTCGAACTGCAGCGAGACGATCGGCGTGCGGAACGTGGCGAACGTCCCCTCGGGGCCGTAATCGCTGGTCCACAACGCTGCGCCGTGCGGGTGGAGTTGGTGCAAACGACGCACGACGGGCGGAATGTCGTCCTCGGGCATGCGGTAGTTCAGCGTGGGCACGTAGCGCGCGGCGCCCGCAATGATCGCGACGGCGCACACCGCGGCGACGACCACGGGCGCGGCCTTGCGCCACACGGGTCCCCGCAACATAAGACGGCGCGCCGCGCCGACCAGCAACGCGGCGAACAGCAGCGTCACCCAGGGCGCGACGGGCACGAGAAAGCGCAGATACGTAGTAAAAAACTGCCCGGCGTTAAGCAGGTAAAAACACAACGTGAACACCGCGAGGATCGTCAGGAAGGCGTAACGCGGCTTCTCGCGGGCCGTCCAGCGGCCCAGCGCGCGCGTAGCGACGCCCCACCCGGCGATCAGCGGCACGAGCGCCAGGGCGATCATTGCCGGCGGCGCGAAACCGAAAAAGGCGAGCGAGTGATGCAGCCAGTACGCCAGCTTCTCGCCATAGGCGATGCTCAGGTGTGCGCCGTCCGCGTATTTCTTGCTTTGAAACTCATTGACCAGCCAGGCGTAGGGAATCTTCGTGTACGCCGACCACGCGACCAGCGTCAGCAGCGGCGCGATCGTGCCCTTGGCGAAACGCCACAGGTCGCGCCAGGCCGCGCGCCACCAGGGCGTCGCCGCGTCGCGGTCGAGGTGGCCGACGAGAAAAAAGATCGGAAGAGCGTCGTGTAGGGAAAGAGTGTAGATCTCGGTGGT
>CALBTQ010000071.1 GCA_937967875.1 uncultured Pseudomonadota bacterium | reverse complement strand
ATCAACTCGTAATCGGGGTAGGGCAGCGCATCGAGGTCCTCGACCGAACTGGTTTGCTCGTTGTGGTGCACCTCGCCCGTCGCGTCGCGATACGATAAATTGGGCGCCTGCGCCAGGTCGCCGTTGTCGAACAACGCGTTCATCAACGCCGGCAGCGCTTCTTCGCCTTCGCCGCGCACTACGTAGTCGCAGTGGGCCAGCGCTTCATCGGTCAGGAAGGTGACGTGCGGACCGCCCATGACGACCGGCACGCCGAAATCGCGCAGGGCGTCGGCGATGGCGTAAGCCCGCGACGCGGTCGAGGTGATCGTCGAAATGCCCACCAGATCGGCCGTGAGCACGTCGCGATAATCGATGTCGGCGATCTCCTCGACGTACACGCGCACCTCCCACCCCATTTGGCGGGCGATCGTGCCCAAGAGCACCGCGCCCAGGCGGGGCAGTTTGAGCTTCGAGTAAACGTGCTGCCCGGGCGCCTTGGGCTCGAGCAGGACTAACTTGTTTTGGCCGCCGGTTTGGCCGGCGCGACAATTTTTTCCCGTTCGCGCAACAGCTTCTTTTTGCGGGCCTGCAATTCCGTTTGCCGTTCTTTGAGGAGTTTTTTCCATCGGTCGATTCCTTTCGCCAGTTCGTCGAGTCGTTCGGACAAACTGCGCGTTTTGGCCGACATCTCTTCGAGCGTGCTCAGCGCCTGCTCGACGTCGTCCGCCGGTTCGCCGGGGCTTGGAGGTTGTATGAAACGCAACAGGTCGGCGTACTCCTTGATTTGCTCCAGCGAGTAGCCGAACAGTTGCAGGTCGTGGATCAGCTTGCAGACCTCGACCTGGTGCGTTTCGTAGAGCCGGAAGCCGCCTTCGCTGCGCGTGCTCGGCTCGATCAGCCCGCGTTCTTCCCAATATTTGATCGTGCGGGCGCTTTGACCGCTACGCGCAGCCAACTCGCCGACTGTGAGAAACACCTGTTTGCGCGCCGGTTTCTTTTTCTCCGCCTGGGGCAGGCCGACCTTGAGCAGGATCTTCTTGATCTCCACCGCGCCGTAGCCGATGTCGCCCAGGTTGCGGATCTGCTCGAGTCGGCGCAGGTCGTCCTCGTCGAACAGCGCCTCGTCGTGGTCGGCGATGATCGTCGGAGCGATGATTTTTTCGGCCACCCATTGGGCGATGAGGTCGGGGCCGACTTTGATTTTCGCGGCCGCCTCGTTGAGCGTAAAGATTTTCCGGCTGGTCATGATCATTCCTAAAGTGACAGTGCACGTATAGGTATAAGCAAGATCGGAAGAGCACACGTCTGAACTCCAGTCACCGAATACGATCT
>CALBTQ010000070.1 GCA_937967875.1 uncultured Pseudomonadota bacterium | reverse complement strand
GATCGTATTCGGTGACTGGAGTTCAGACGTGTGCTCTTCCGATCTTGGACGACGATGCCTGGGAGCCGATCAACGACCACGAGGACGCGACGGTCGTTTATCACCGGCCCCGGGGATGGAATCACGAGGCGAGTTACGTGGTTGTGCGCACGTGGTGGGACGGCGCGCAAAAGCTCACGCGGCCGCGGTACGTGGTGATCCTGACCAACCGGGACGACCTGCCGCTGGCCGAGATCGTCGCGCGGCATCGCGGCAAACAGGGACAGGAAACCGCGCAGAAGAGGCCGCTGATCGATCTGGATTTGCACCACCCGCCGTGTCGCCGTTTCCAGGCCAACCGGGCCTATTACACGCTGGGTCAACTGGCGCAACTACTGCTGATCGGCGTGCAGCATTACCTGCTGCCGGCCGCGGCGCGCGGCCATCGAATCGGCACGATCATCCGGCGGCTGATTCGGATCGCGGCCAAACTGGTGCGTAGCGGGCGTGTGGCGACACTCAAGTTTGCCAAGACGGCGCTACGTCTGGATTGGCTCGCGCACGCCGCCGACGTGCTCGACGCCTGGGCCCGCGGCCCGACCTGACGCGCCGACGCCCGACAACCTGCGTGTTCCGTCCGCCGCCGCCACCGGTGCGCCCGAATCATGCGACGAACAATCCCGATCACCGCCACCACGACCCGCGACGGCCAACGCCTCGCCCAACGACCGAAAAAACGACCCCGAACCCGACGAAAAAACCGCAAACCAGAAGAAACAACGCCCTTATCCGGGAATCATGACAAGCAGTGACGGATAATTTTTCGCAATCCTCTTTCAAATTCCGGGGCATCCATCGAAAAACTTTTTTCAATTGGCGCCGGCCCGTCGATTTGTGCACATAAAATGAAAGCGTTCATTCTCGCATGCAGGTGTTCCTCAATATGCGCTCATTTCGCTGTAGTCGATGGCCCGTTATTCGGGATGGCGATTTTCCGAGGTCAGAGACAGCATCCGTAGTTTCGCCGCCGCCAGCGCCTTGCGATCGAAATCGCTCAGGTTCGTGGCCGATTTCGCTTCGATGTCTTCTTCGTCGAACCAACCGGGAATGTACCCCGGGCCGTCGAAGGCCCAACCGTCGCCGTCGGCGTCCAGCCCGTCGGTGTCGACGAAAATCGCGTTGGTCATGGCGTACGGATAGATCGGGTGATTTTTTTCGAGGTCGGTCATGCTCGGCACGAGGTTGGAAATGCCCAGCCAATCCTCCAGCATTTTGTTGACGCCGGCGATCATCGAATCCTCGACCTCGATGGCCGGGCCGTCGATCGGGCTGGCGTGCGGGGTCATGCCCTCGTAACCGATGCCGATGGCCAGAATGAAGGTGTCGGCGGCGACCCGGCAAGTAACCGTATCGTCGAAACGGACGATCCGATCTCGGCCGTGAATCGTCTTGCCGGTCGTGTCGCAGCCGAGAAAATGCTCGGTGGCGTCGCGACCGATCTCGCCGATCAGGATGCCGTTGCCGTAAATCTCGATGCGGTCCAGCGACATCCAATCCGGCGCCTGCGCTTTCAGACGCACGTTGACTTCGCCGTCGGTGTCGGTGATGTCCGCGCCGATAGGCGCACCATTAACCCACATCTCCATAAACGGACCGGTGGTCACGATCGCCCGCCCGGCCTTGAGATTGGTGATGAACTCGTCGGGGTCGATAAACGCGGGATCGTCGGTGGTGGACATCACGTAGGTGCGGCAGGCGCCCGGCTCGTTGGTGGTCGTCGTGTGACTGTCGGAATTGCCCACCGCCACGACGCGTTTGCCGATGGCGAGCAAGGTCATGTAGTCGTCGATCATCCCGCGGTTGGAGCTGTCCAGCAGCAGATCGCCGCTGAGCAGGCGCAACTGCTCGTCGCCCGTGCGCACCAACACCGGCAGAATCGGATTGCCCGCCGCGCCGGGCTGACCGAAGGTCCACTCGGGCACTTCCTCTTCGGTGGCCGTTCGGAAGTCGTGCCAGCGCTTGGCGTTGAGCACCTCGATGCCGTCGAAGTCCCACGAGAAGTTGGCGGTCGCGTCGCGCGTGAAAATCTTGCCGTTGTTGACCACCGGATCGAACAGGGTCAGGAAGTCCGGCGAACCGAACGTGGCGTAGTATTGATCGAAGCCGAAGGCGCGCAGGTAGCCGGTAAAGGACTCCTCAGGGTGGTTGACGATGACGATCGGATCCTGGTCGATCAAGTCGCGGTCGCCGCGTTCGCGCAGAGCGTCGAAGCAATCCTGCGGCGTGTACAGCGGCATCGGCGAACCGTCGGGCAAGGAGGTCGACGGACTGGGCATGCGCCAATTGGGCGCGCCGCCGCTCGTCTCTTTCTGGTCGTAGCGCAGCGGGTAACCGTTGAAGTGCGCGTAGCTGAAGTGCGACAGCTCGTCGCCCGGCAAAAAGAGCACGGATTGCGGGCCGCCCAACTCCTCGAGTGCGGGCCGATAGTTACGGATGAAATCGTGGTCGGTGCTGGCGATCACCTCCAGCCCCATGACCATCGTCGAGAGCACGCGGTTGTAAGGAGCGACGCTCGAATCGGGACTAACGTCCGAATGCAGATGCAGGTCGGCGGCCACCCAGCCGGAGGTATCCACCACTCGGTCGATATACAGGGTCGCCTCGCGCGTTTCCATCGCGTGCACGGTGACGATCTGCTCGTCGGAGCTGTGTTCCGGCCCGTGATCGGCGACCATGCGATAGGCGCCCGGCGGCAAGGTCGCTTCGCCGATGCCGTCGTTGGTGTGCACCACGGCGGCCTCGTCGACCGGCAGCCATTTTTCGCCGAGGAACGGATCGCCCGTGCCTTCGCCGTCCACGCCCATGAAGACCACCTTGCAGGCGCTGTGACGTTTGTCGGGATCCAGGTTGATCACCTGAAATTTCACCTTGCCCGTCGCAGGCAGCACCAGGGTCATCTCTTGGTGGTCGCCGGCCTTGAGGTGCAGCGGTACGAGTTCGCTTTTTACGTTGCCGGGGCCGGAAGCCATGACCAGGTAGTAGGCTTCGCCGGTATCCTGGTTGACCGGCAGGTTGCCGTCGAAGTCGCCGTCGGCCGCCGCATCGAGCCGGCGTCCGTCGGTGATGAAGCGGCTGTAGGGAATCAGGCGGTGGTAATCGACCGCATCGGCTTCGAAGCTTTGCAGATACTCGACCATCTCCCGGTAATTATTTTTCAGCGGAACCAGATCGCCGGAGTCGCTCAGGCGCGGATGCGGAAAGACCAGCACCTTCGCGCCGCTGACCGCCTCGCCGGTGCTTTCGTCGATGACGTTGCCTTTGAGCGTACCGTATTTCCAGTTTTTGATTTTGATCACGTGGTTGAGCAGGCCGGCCGCGTCGCCCTCGTCGACCACCAGGTAGCGACTGTAGCTGTAGCGGCATCCCGGTGCGGGCAGGATGTACCCCGGCTCGGTGATTTTCTGAAAGGCGATGGTCAGAAAGTCCTCCATGATCGGGAAGGACAACGGCGCATCGGGCGAAACCAGCGCGTAGCCGATTTCGTCGGCCACGCCGGCCGACCATTCCATCAACGGCGGATTGGTCAGGGTCGACTGGCCGAGGTTGTACAGGTCTTCGGTATAGAACTTCGCGGAAAAGCCGAACACGCCGGGGCCGATCACATCGACCGAATCGCTGAAAAAGACGGCGTCGCCGAACGCGTCGCCGGTGAACATGGAAAACAACGGATTGTCGTCGGCAGTGATCGAATGCAGCGGCACATCGGTGTATTGTTCGGGCTCGGATCCGTCGCGGTTGAGCAGCATGAAGGTCGTTTCGATTTTCAGCCAGTTGTCGCCTTCGCGCAGGCGGTAAACCGTTTCGGCCTTGACCGGCAGCAGGCTGAGCGGCACGGGCACGATTTTGAGCAACGCCACCAGGTTGTGAATGGCGCCCGACACCTTGATCGCCGCTTCGTCGCCGTCGGAGCCGTCGTCGAGAATCTCGATGGCGTCTTGCGGCATCTTGACCACCGGGCCGCTGCCGTAGAGGTTTTCCACGCCGAAGGTTTTCACGTCCATGATCGGCATAAGCTCCAACAGGCGGTCTTCGCCGCCGGCGGAGGGATCGTAGAAATTTTCCGGTCGCTGAATGTCGGCGTCGAGGATAGCACCGCCCCATTTATTGACGCCGCCGCCGGACCAATCGGTGGCATGTCCATTAATTAATAGACGGATGCGGTCGTTTTCGATGATGTAATCGCCGATGTTCCCCAGCGCCTTGGGCCCACCGATCAACTGCGAGCGTTTGGTCACCCGGTAGGCGCGGGCCGCCGCGTAATCCTCACCTCGCTGGCAGGCGATCAACAGCAGCGGCAGCAACATCATGAGAGCCAATCGTTTTGCGAACCTGGACATGCCATCCTCCGAAAACATCCGGCGTCGTCCGTTTTGATGCGCCGGAAAAAGACAAATATCGCGTACCCAGTCGGCTAATTGACGCTCTGTACATAAATGAAATCAATTCAGAGTTTTCTAGCGAACCTTAAGAATTTCGTTAGCGCCCGGTTTTGTTGCCGCGAATTTTATTTTCCCAAATCAAAATCAAACAAAATTCGAAAAACGAACCAACAAACGACTGGTAGGTGTATGAGCGGTCGCGAGGGGGCCGACGACGCGGCACAAATTGAAACGCATCATTCAGGATGACCCAAATGCCAAAACAAGCCCTGCCACTGATTGTGCTGGCCATGATCGTCGCCCTCGCGGCCTGTTCCGGAAGGACGGATTCCGACAAGATCTGGGAAGGCGGCGGCAACGCCTGGAGCGACGGCGAGCAACCGGCGATCGCCTTCACCGCGATCGATGGATATTTCGGCGACGTCGAAATTCACTTCACGCTCACCCCCGCCGACGGCGGCAAACGCAGCGTCGTGCTGCAGTACAACGGCGCCTGTGTCGGCGATCAATGGGTGCGCGCGCACGTGGGCGGCGAAGTCAACGCGCTGGCGCCCGGCGGGCACACGATCGTCTGGCATAGCTGGGAGCAGGAAGCAGGCTGCGCCGGCGACGTGCAATTGCGCCTGGCCACCGGCCAGGGTGAAACGGCCGACTCGGCATCCTTCGCGCTGGACAACACGCACGAAGGCGCGACCGGCTTCCTGGAAATGCCGCTGGTCGATCAGGGCATTCAGTCCAATGAAGAAGAAGCGTACGAAAACGCCCTCGCCGTGCTGGTGGACAACGAGTACGTCGATTTCGTCGCCACGCGTATCGACGACGTGTACGAAGTGCACGCCGCGCGCGGATCGGTCTATTTCCGCCGCGAACAGACCAACAACGGGTATGAATATATAATCGATGCGGTCGAAGGGACCAATCCCATCGAGCGGCAGGACCCTTACTACCTGCCGACGCTGGAAGAGGAATTCGCGGTCGGCTCCAATCCGAACAACGCGACCATTCCCAAACAAGGGTACAAAACGGGCGATGTGCGCCTGAGCTTCATCGAACCGGAGGACGATTCCTATCCGTTCGGCTACCAGCGCATCGCCGCGTACTTCGACAATCCCAACAGCGCCGACTTCATGATCAACTGGCGCGGCTATGCGCACAACTACGACGGCCCGCACGGCGATCTGGGCACGCACGGCAGCCTGAACATTTTCCAAAGCCGCTGCCCGCTGGTCATGTGGGGGCGCGGCATTCGCCCCGGCGTGCTGACCGGCGCGTACCGGCAGGTCGATCTTGCCCCGACCGCCGCCCGGCTGCTGGGTATCTCCACACGGTACGGCGTCGATGAGCGCGGCATTTACACCAATGGCGTGTACCTGGGTTGGCAGGACGGTCATGTAATCACAGACGCGCTCGACGGCGGCACGTCCTCGACCGTGATGATCCTCGTGCTCGACGGCATGGCGCACAACGGGCTGCTCAATCAGGTGATGACCCGCGCCGACGAACTGCCCAATCTCTACCGCCTGTTCTCGGAAGGCGCCTGGGCGGAGTACGGCTCCACGACCAACTGGCCGAGCGTGACCTTCCCCAGCCACAACGTGATCGGCTCGGGGATGTACAGCGGGCATCACGGTCTGGTGGACAATTCTTTCTACTATCGCGATGAAGTGGATTACGCCAGTCCGATCGACGAGAACCTGTTCACTGAAAAGTACTTCCAACCGATCGGCCCCGGGCAGTCGCTGCACCAGCGCGTGAGCGAGGAGTGGGGACAATACAGCGCGCTGTGGCATCGCGGCGCGGTGACGGCGAGCATTTTCGATCCGAGCGTCGCGGGCGCGACCAAGGCCGATCTGGAGTTTCGCGATCTGACGCGCCAGTCGCCCTTCCCACCGCTGGGCGTCGAGTGGCCGCGGGAGATCCCCTGGCCGGATGTGCTGGTCGGCAACACGAATACATACTTCGAACAATGGGCGCAGTTGGTCGGGATGGTCGAGCTGTTTCATCTGTTCGACAACGGCGTCTCGCCCAATCCGTCCTACGTGATCATGAACTACATCGCCACCGACGGTTGCGGCCACGCCAACGGGCCGTTCGGTGACGATATGAAGCGCACGCTTAAACATGTCGACGACAACCTGGGCGTGTTGTTTGAGTGGCTGGAACGCTGGGGCATCGCCGACGACTTCACGCTGATTCTCACCTCCGACCACGGTATGCAATTGGGCGACCCGACGCGCTCGGGCTGGCCGCTGTACGCGCTGGACGACGCGGGCATCGGCTACGTCGCCGATACGTGCCTGGGCGTGTACCTGCAAATTTTCGACGCGCAATTCACGCCGGAAACACTGATGCTCAACAGCGAGCAGCTTGTTTATGTGAACCTCGCCGATGTCGACAACCATCGGCCGATCGTCGGCGCAACGGTGCTGGCCGACGACGGCGTCACCTTCCGTGAGGCGGTGACCGACGATTTCGGCAACGCTCGTTTCGGCATCGCTCCGGTGGGACCGGTGCACGTGACCATCACCCATCCGGAATACAGCGACCAAGAGTACCAACTGGCGGCGCAATGAAGGGCGACGAGATGAATCGATTCGGCCTGACGGCATTGGTGTTGCTTATCGCGATTTTCGCGCTGACGGCTTGCGAACGCGGCGATGACGAGGAAACGGCCTCGGGCGATCCCTTCGGCATTCCGATCGACACGCTGATCACCCAGTACAATCTGCAGGACGACGTGGACGTGCTGGTCGATCCGTGGGGCATCCCGCACATCTATGCGCGCAACGACCACGACGCCTGGTACGTGCAGGGCTATCTCGCGGCGAAGGATCGCTTCTTCCAGATGGATCTTGCGCGGCGGCTGGGCACGGGCCGGCTGGGTGAAGTGCTCGGCGAAATCCCGCTGCTGGGTCCGATCGTCGGTCTGTTGGTCGCGCAGGACATCGACCTTTATTACCGCGCGATTTTCACCGACCGGCAGGGGCGCGCCATCGCCGACGCGCTGCTGGAAACGCTCGATCCGCCGGTGGAAGAAGTGCTTGCCGCGTACGCCGAGGGCGTCAACGCCTGGCTGTACGACGTGATCACCGTACGCCACGGCATGACCGAGCCGCCGCCGTACGAGGGGCTGGTCAATCCGGAGGCGAGCATGCTCGATCCGTGGTCGGTGCGCGACACGCTGGCGCTGCTGGTGGTCAGCATGTGGAGCGCCAGCAACTCGGTCGATCGGGAACTGGCGATGGGCGAAGCGCTGCCGGCCTTGGGCTCGGATCAATTCACCGACTTTTTCCGCGCCCAGCCGGACGATCCGACGACCGTGCTGCCCAACGGCGCCGGCGACATCACGCCCGCGTCGTGCGGCGTCAACGTGCCGCTGGCGGAAATCGCGGACGATCTGCGCCCGGCCGGTGAAGCCCTGCGCGCCGCGCTCGAAGCGGCCGCCGCGGCGGGCGCCAATCTGTTCGCGCCCGGCATGCATTCCAACAACTGGGCCGTCGACGGCGCGCACAGCGCGAGCGGGCACGCGCTGCTGGCCAACGATCCGCACCTGTCGATGCTCAATCCGGCTTACTTCTGGCTGTGCCACGTCGACAGCAAAACGCTGGGCGACGGCACGATCTCCTTCGCCGGCCTGAGCTTCCCCGGCGCGCCCGGCGCGCAAATCGGCCACAACGATTATATCGGCTGGGCGGGCACGTCCGCCGGATACGACACCTACGACGCCTACGTCGAGGAACTTGATCCGGACAACGACGAGGCCGTGCTGTTCAACGGCGAGTCGGTGCCGCTGCATCAGGCGGAACTGTCGCAGGAGATGTTCAACATCACGCTCGACGGTACG
>CALBTQ010000069.1 GCA_937967875.1 uncultured Pseudomonadota bacterium | reverse complement strand
CACAACCTCTCCTGCATATAGGCGGTAATCGTCGGTCCGCCCAACGCCCGCGTCAACACCAGTCCCAATAACTCGTTTTCGCCGCTTTTGTAGGAATGGTATGCGCCCGGCTCATCCCGTAACGTCAGCGCCAGGCAATCCTCCACCAGATTTTCCGAGTAGTAGAAATGCGGGTGGAGGCCGAAGGGATTGTCCGCCTCGGTGTAGTTCATGCCCGAGGTCATCTGCAGCAAGTGGCGGATCGTCACCCGGTCGTAGCCGGCGGAGCGCAATTCGGGCACGAAATCGGTCACCGGTTGCTCGACCGATTCAATCAGCCCGTCGGCGATGGCGCAGCCGATCAGAATGGACAAAAACGATTTGGCCATCGAAAACGACATCGACAGCGTTTCGCGGCGATGCCCGTTGTAGTAGCGCTCGGCGATCAACCGGTCGTTATGCAGCACCAAAAACGCCAGCGTGCCGTTGTCGGCCAGCACCCGATCCAGATCGACATCATGATAGGCGGCGAAGGAAATCGTCTTGGGCAACTGTTCGTCGCTCGCCGTCAGGACGAAAGGTTGCGGCGACGCATACAATGGACGCGACGAGAAAATGTTGAAATCGTAAACGCCGGATTCCCCATATTTGACGATCCGCCAAAACGTGCACCCGGCGATCAGGAGAAGAAGCGTGGCTAAGAACATCGGAACGATCTTGCGTTTCATCCCCCTACTCCCTTGGTGAATCGGCGGAAATTTACCACAAAGAAACGGGCCGCAGGCAAATACCTTTGCGACCCGTTGTCTCGCGAAAAGCGGTTACGCGGTAGCTTTATGATCGTTCTTGTGCGCTTCCTCGGCGGCGTGGAACAGCTTCCGGAAAACGATCAAACCCAACGGCGACAGCGCCGCCATGCCGCCGATCCAGATCCACACCCAATAGTGGTTCGGGTACGAAGCCGCGCCCTCCGGCGTGTAGGTGGCCACCAGCCAGCCCGACATCGGTCCGGCGATGAACTTAGCGCCGAAATACGGCAGATACGACAGCGCGATGTACGAGCCCTCGCGGCCGACCGGCGCGATCTCGGCGGTGAACTGCATCAGTCGCGGCGACCAGATCGACTCGCCCACCGTAAAGGTGAAGATGAACACGATCAGCGTAAAGAACACCGGTTGTTGCATTTCCGCCGGCACATTCAGCCAGCGGTTGAAGATCAATTCGGCGAACCAGGTGTTCATCCACGGCGAGAAAATCTCCGCCGGCATTGTGGCGATGAACACCGACACCGCCGAAATGGTGGTGCCCACGACCATCATTTTGTAGGAGCTGATTTTCCGCGTCAGGTAACCGACCAGCGGCACCAGGAAGACGATCATCGTCGGGTTGAGCACGCCGTAGATGTTGCCGATCTTCACGCCCTCGCCCAGCACGCGGATGCCGTATTTCGGGAACGTGTAATGGAAGTGATAAAACACGAGCCGCACGAAAACCAGAATGCCCAGCATGAACAGGAAGTACCAAAAGGCCTTTTCCCGCACGGCCTGTCCGAAAATCTTCCCTGTGTCGCGCACGGCGTTTTTGATCGTCTGCATCGCCACCGAGTAGGTTGAACCGACCAACTCTTCCCCTTTCGGATCGATCACGACGCCCTGCTCCTCGGTCATGCGCACGCGATCGCGCATGATGATAATGAGAATCAGGTTGGGAATCGAAAGGAAAAAGCCGACCAGGAAGATGATCTGATAAGTCGAGAAGTGAATGGCCCCGAAGGAAGCGCCGGCAGTCTCGCCGAAGATCCCGCGGACCGTATCGAAGATGATTCCGCCCAGCGCCCAGCCGACGTTCATCAGCGTGTAGAACAGGGCGAAGCCCATCGCCGTACCCTCTTTGGTTGTAAAGCGCTTGATGCCGACCGACAGCACCGGGCCCATGATGCCCACGCCCAACGCCAACGGAATGAATCCGAAAATGAAGGCGATCCAAAAGTTGTTCGTGAACGGCATAACGATGCGCGAAATGATCAACACGATCGTGCCGATCAACAGTGTTTTCTTGATGCCGATCGCATCGCATACCGCGCCGACGAAAATGGTCGTCAGCGTCAGGCCCATCGACCAGAAGCCGATGAACGAACCGGCCTCGATATCGCTCAGCCCCACGTCCGAGGATAAATACAGCACGAAGCACATATTCGTCGCGCCATAGGCGGCGTATTCGATGATCTTGGTGATGAACAAGATAAACAACTCGCAGATCGGAAGAGCGTCGTGTAGGGAAAGAGTGTAGATCTCGGTGG
>CALBTQ010000068.1 GCA_937967875.1 uncultured Pseudomonadota bacterium | reverse complement strand
GCGACGACGATACCGGCGACGACGACACCGGCGACGACGACACCGGCGACGACGATACCGGCGACGACGATACCGGGCCGGAAATCGGTACCGATATCGGCGATAAAATGGCCGACTTCACCGTAACGCTCAGCGACGGATCCACCTTCAATCTTTACGATCATGAGGGCACGGTCATCTTATTTGACACGGCCGGCATGTACTGAGGCAGCTGTGCCTCTGACTCTCCCGGGTTGGAGAGTTTATATCAGGATTACAAAGACGAAGGTTTCCTCGTTGTGCAGTTGATCGGCGCGGACTTCAACGGAAATTATCCGCAGTTGGACGATCTGCTTGCCTGGATCGCTTACATCAAGTCGCAGTACAGCGCTACGATCACGTATAACGTCGCAGCCGATCCCTATTTCACGATCGGCGGCATGTACAACAAAACCGGATACATTCCGTATTACTGGCTGGTGGACCAGGATCTGGTGATCAACTACAAAGCCAGTTTCCTGAATCCGTTCCGCTCGAAAATCGAGACGTTACTGGGTCTCGACTAGCGGGGAACTCACGGAAAGGGTGATGAACCAAACGGTTTGTCGCCCTTTTTTTATTTGCCGCGCAAGCGGCCGAGAGCGTTGAGCAAGCGCCAGCCGCGGCTTTGGCGAATGGCCTCCAGTTCGGCTTCCTGCGCCGCCACCTTCTTTTGCGCCGCCATCAGTTCGCGATGCTTGCGCGCCAGTTGCCGCGCCATTTCCGGATTTCGCTTTTCGACGACAAAGGGGCCCAGGGCCAGCGCGTCCATTTCCGATTTGAGAAAACAGTCGATGGCGTCGGCGGGCGTTTCCACGATCGGGTCGCCCGCCAGGTTGAAGCTGGTGTTGAGCAGCACCGGCACGCCGGTTTCGCGCTCGAACGCCGAAAGCAACTCGTGCAGCAGGCTGTTGGTTTCGGCGGTCACCGTTTGCAAACGCGCGGTGCCGTCGACATGCGTGACGGCCGGCAGCAGATCCGGCCGGGTGACGGACACGACGCGCAGCATGAACGGACTGGCGCCGCTCAGCGCGAAATAGTCGGCCGCTTTCTCCAACGGCGCGACGGGCGCGAAGGGACGGAACGCCTCGCGGTACTTGACCTTCTCGTTGAGCAGATCCTTGTTCGCGGCGCGGCGCGGATCGCAGAAGATCGAGCGGTTGCCCAGCGCCCGCGGACCGATCTCCGCCCCGCCCTGGTGCCAGCCGACGACCGCGCCGGCGGCGAGACGTTTGGCGACTTCCTCAGGCACGTTGTCGGCGTAGTCGAACCATTTGAGCACCGCGTCGTGCGCGGCAAGCGCCGTTTCGTATTCCTCGCGCGCATAGGTGCGGCCCAGGTACGCATGCGCCATCGACCAGGCTTTCTCGTTGCCGGCCTCGTACCACGGCCACAACGCCGCGCCTAACGCCGTGCCGTCGTCGGCGGCGCAGGGCACGATGAACACATTTTCAAAACCGGCGCGCTCGACGATCTTCTGGTTGGCGACCGAATTGAGCGCCACGCCGCCGGCCAGCACGAGGTTGGCGCTGCCGGTTTCCTGCCGCAGATCGCCCGCCAACGTCACCAGGGTTTCTTCCAACGTTTGCTGCACGGCGAAGGCCATGTCCATATCGATCGGACGCAATTCCTGACTGTGATGGCGCGGTTGGCCGAACAGCTTGATAAAATCGGCCGGCACCTTGCGTCCGCGAATATCGAAGGTCTGGTAGGTGGGGTCGATTTCGTAGTCCAGCGGCGCCGGATGGCGCACCGCAGCGCGCCACCGCTCGGCCAACAGCGGCGAGCCGTAGGGCGCCAGGCCCATGGTCTTGCCTTCTTGAAAATCGCCGAACCCGGCAAAGAGCGTCGCGAGTTGATACATCGAGCCCAGGCTGTTCATTGCCCGTTTGCGGCTGCACACCTTGCATAGTTCGCGCAGCTCGTACCCCTTGGCGTGATAGAACGTGGTGTGCTCGACCTTGGGAATCACCCGCCGGCCGGGACGATGTTCGATGACGTTGCCCGCGCCGTCGACGACCAACACCGCCGCCTCGGTGAACGGCGACGCGGCGAAGGCGCCCAACGCGTGCGCAAAGTGATGGTTGATCACGGAGATTTTTTGCGGATCGAGCACGTCGGGCAGTTGGGCGGCGACATCGGCGACGGTCAGATTGCGCAGCGGTTGCTGCGGATGATAGACCACCGAGCCGACCGCGACGATCGCCGCGCAATCCAACAGCACCGCGCCGGCCTGATCGAGCACGTAGTTGATCGCCTTGTGCGGCAAGATGCTTAGATAAAAGCCGTCGGGCGTAACGGCCACCGAGTGCTTTTTACGGTCGAGTCGCTCTTCGGCGATACCGCACAGCACCTGTCCGTCGCGCACAAGCACGGCGCTGCGATCATGACTGACGTTGATGCCCAGGACGAGGCCGGAACCGTTCATTTGGCTTTGGCTTTAGCTTTGGCTTTAACTTTGACGTCGGCTTTCTGCCCGACGCCCGCCACGCGCATGCCGGAGCGAACGCCGGTCTTCACCGATTGGCGGAACGACAGCAACAGCGCCGCTTCGGCGGCCAGCCCCACCAGGAAATAGACCGAGGAGGTCATCGGCGTGTAAAAGATCGGAAGAGCGTCGTGTAGGGAAAGAGTGTAGATCTCGGTGGT
>CALBTQ010000067.1 GCA_937967875.1 uncultured Pseudomonadota bacterium | reverse complement strand
CCCTGGCCCATCGCGCCGGTGGTGAAAACATCATCGAGCTGCACGGCAATCTGATGACCACGCTGTGTTCCGCTTGCCGCGAGGCGCAGCCGCACGCGCCGGTCATCGTGCCGTTTCCGACATATTGCGAACATTGCGGCGCGCTCGTGCGGCCGGGCGTGGTGTGGTTCGGCGAAAGCGTCACGCAATTCGAACCGGCGCTGGCGGCGATGAACGAGTGCGACGTTCTGCTGGTCATCGGCACCAGCGCGGTCGTGCAACCGGCCGCTTCGCTGGCAACGATCGCCCGTCGGCAAGGCGCGTTCGCTGCCGAGTTCAATCTTGAAGCGACGCCGTTGACCGACCGCATCGATTTGTTCATCGCCGGACCGGCCGGGCGCACCTTGCCGCCGGTGGTGCAAGCGGCATTTGCCTAGCGAAAACGACGATCCGCGGATCGTTTAAAAACAGGGGGAGATCATGGCGCTCATCGACCTACGTCCGCAGAGCAAACGGCACACCGCGCAATCCTTGGTCGAACACCTCGACACGTTCGAGTTGGATTTAAATTTTTCCGCCGGCATCTGGTACATGTCGCCGATGAGTTCGCGCTTTCACGACAAGTACAAGCCGGACCTGGACATCGCCGCGCGCCTGGACGCCGCCGCCAAGCTGGCCGACTACGGTCTGGCCGCAATGGAAGCGCACTACCCCAACGAGATCAACGAACATAACCTCGACGTCTGGCAGAAGTTCGTGCGCGATACGGGCGTGCGCATCGTCAGCATCGGTCCGATGGTTTTCTATGACGCGCAATTCGAATTCGGCTCGCTCAGTTCGCCCGACGAAAAGGTGCGCCGCGCGGCTATCGCCCGCGTAATCGAAACGCTGCAGCTCAATCGCGAACTCGATACCGATCTGAGCGTCGTGTGGACCGGCATCGACGGCTATGAAAATCCCTTCGGCATCGATTTCATCGCCATGCGCGACCGTTTCGCGGGCGGGCTGGCCGAGGCGATGGACGCGGTGCCGGGGGTGCGCATCGGCTTCGAACCCAAGCCCTACGAGCCGCGCGGACACCACCTTTACGGCACCACGCCCGAGGGCCTGCTGCTGGCCGCGAAAATCGAGTCGCTGCTGCAAAACGAAGAGAACAAAAAGCTGCTCGCGCAGGGGCACGCACTGGCCGCGCTCAATCCGGAAGTCGGCCACATGGCGATGGCCGGTGAGGATCTACCCTACGCCTTCAGCCTTGTGCTCGAATACGGTCGCCTCGCGCACTGCCATCTCAACAGTCAGCCGCTGGGCAACTACGACCAGGATCTCAACGTCGGCCTGATTGCGCCCGAGCAACTCGAAGCGGCGTTGTACGCGATGAAGATGCACGGCTATCGCGGCTATTTCGGCATCGACATCAATCCCGAGCGTATGCCCTTCGAGCAGGCGATCCGCAACTCGATGGACGCGGTGCGCGCCGCCAACGAGCGCATCAACCGCCTCGATCACGAGCAGGTCGTCTGGGCGATCGAGCATCCCGACAAAGCGCGCGGCTGGCTGGAGGGGTATATGATCCGCATGCGGGCGATCCGTCCGGGCAATCTGCCGCCGCTGCCCGATCTGCCGCGAGATTGATCATGAAATACCTTCTGGGCATCGACCTGGGCACCAGCGGCGTCAAGGCGCTTGTCATCGATCCAAACGGACAGATCGTCGCCAAAGCCTCGGCCGATTACCCGCTGCACACGCCGCAGCCGCTCTGGGCCGAACAGGAACCCGCCGATTGGTGGCGTGCGTTCGTCGCCTGTTGTCGCGAGTTGCGGGACAGACACGGTGTCGATCCGCAATCGCTGTTCGGCCTCGGTCTGACCGGTCAGATGCACGGACTGGTGTTGCTCGACACGCATGGCGACGTCCTACGCCCGGCGATTTTGTGGAACGATCAACGCACCGGCCCACAGTGTGCGCGCCTCACCGAGCAACTCGGCCTGAAGCGGCTGCTGGCGGAAACGGCCAATCCGTTGCTGCCCGGTTTCACCGCGCCCAAACTGGTGTGGATGCGCGAAAACGAACCGCTCATTTTTTCCCGCATCGCGCATTTTCTGTTGCCCAAGGATTTTCTCCGCTATCGTCTGACCGGCGAATTGGCCACCGATGTCGCCGACGCTTCGGGCACCTCGTTGTTCGACGTGCGCCGACGTATTTGGTCGGAGGAAATGTTCGCGGCGCTGGACATTCCCCGCGCCTGGGCGCCGTCGTGCGGTGAATCGATCGAGGTCAGCGGCCGGGTCGATCAAGCGGCGAGCGACGAAACCGGCTTACCGGCGGGGCTTCCCGTAATCGCCGGAGCGGGCGACCAGGCGGCGCAGGCCGTGGGAACCGGCCTTACGCAAGCGGGCCAGGCGGCGGTGACCATCGGCACCTCGGGCGTCGTATTCGCACCGACGACCACGCCGCAGGTCGACGCGCAAGGACGCCTGCACACCTTCTGCCACGCGGTGCCCGGCATGTGGCACGTGATGGGCGTGATGCTCGCCGCCGGCGGCAGCCTACAATGGTTCCGCAATCAATTGGGGCACGAGGAGATCGCCCGGGCGCGCGCCGAGAATGTCGATCCGTACGAAGTTTTGCTACGCGCCGCGGAGTCGATTGCGCCGGGCTGCGACGGGCTGCAATTTCTGCCCTATCTTTCCGGCGAGCGCACACCCTACGCCGATCCGTTGGCGCGCGGCGCGTTCATCGGTTTGACCTTGCGCCACACCAAAGCGCACCTGATCCGTGCGGTGCTCGAGGGCGTTACTTTCGGTCTGCGCGACTGCCTCGAATTGATGCGCGCCGCGGGCGTCGAACCGCAGCAAATGCGCGTCAGCGGCGGCGGAGCGCGTTCGGCGCTGTGGCGGCAAATCATCGCCGACGTTTTCGACTGCGAAACCGTCACCGTGAACGCCGTCGAAGGGGCGGCCTATGGCGCGGCGTTGCTGGCCGGCGTCGGCGTCGCTGTCTGGCCCGACGTGCCCACGGCCTGCGCGCAAACCATCCGCCGCGACCAGGCGACCTGCCCGCAACCGGCGGCGGTCAATCGCTACCGCGAACACTACGCGGTGTATCGACGCCTCTATCCGGCGTTGCGCGACATTTTTACGCTAATGAAATAATCAGTGCTTAATTTTCTCCCACGACGGCTCGGGCTTGAACGCCGGGCTGCGTTCGGCGTTATGGCAGCGCACGCAATCATTGCGCGTGAACGGCGTCATCTTCACCCGCCAGTTTTTTACATGCGCTTTGCCGGGCCCATGGCAGGCTTCGCAGCCGACATTCGCCAGATGCGGACTTTCCTGTTCGCTGTGGAAGCCGCCGGGCTGCTCCCACCCGATAACATGGCAAGCGATGCATTCGGCGTCGAAATGCTTGTTCACCTTTTTCAAGCTCTCCAACGCGTGCGAATGATTCATGGCGCGCCAGATACGGAAAGAACGTTTGTGGCACTTGCCGCAGGTTTCGCTGCCGACATACGGACTCTTCTCCTGGTCGAACGCGGGCTTGCCGGCGAGCTTGGCGAGAAAGAGTTTCTTCACCTCGCCGTCGTACCAATCGTATAGAGGCTTGATCAGTTCGCCGTCGACGATTTTGTTATCCAACTCATAATGCTTGTTTTCCACGGTCAACAATTTTTCACCGCGAAAAGTGAACCGCAACAATCCCACACGCGAACCAAAGATTCCCGTTTCCGCCAGCACCTTGCCGTCGGCGAAGGAATACTGCGGCTGATCGAGAATGTCTTCGGCGTGAAAGGCGTTGATGACGATCTCGATGCGCGGATGCGTCAGCACGGCTTGCGCCGTTTCGCGCTTGCCGGCCAGCAGCGCGATGCTCAGCACACCCGGTTTGGCATGCTGATCGAGAAACTTGTCGATCGGCTCGACCTCGATATCCGCCTGCCGACCCGTGTACACGTCCGCCGGATCGATCAGCGCGAACAGCTCCACTTTCTGCCCGTCCAGTTCAACGACACGCCGCGGTTGCGACAAACCGCCGGCCGCATCTTTCCAGCGTACATTGGAAACGAACAGCATGTCCGCGCCATGCTCTTCCAGGAAGGATCGCCCGTAAACGAGGTCGGTCGCGCCGATCGCCACCGTTTGATAACGCAGCTTGCGCAATGCCTCCAACAGCGCTTGCGCGCCGAGACGGGCTTGCTCGTTCACCTCGTGAAACGTGCCGCCGGCATCGACCAGCAACGACCGCGGATATTGATTGCGCAAATCGGCGAGCAAGGTGTCGCGACGCAGCAGGCCGCCCATGTCGGTTTCCGGGCTGCAGGCGCAGGGTTTGAGCTTGCCGTACGCCGCGCCGGTGTAAATCAGCACCGACAGATCGGAAGAGCACACGTCTGAACTCCAGTCACCGAATACGAACT
>CALBTQ010000066.1 GCA_937967875.1 uncultured Pseudomonadota bacterium | reverse complement strand
CACCGAGATCTACACTCTTTCCCTACACGACGCTCTTCCGATCTAGGTGGGCAGGCCGCGGTCGCGGCTGATGGCCGCCAGGCGCGTCGTGTTGCCGCTGTTGCGTCCGCCGATGACGATCATCGCCTGCACTTTGTCGGCCAGCGCGCGCACTTCCTGCTGGCGCAGTTCGGTGGCCGCGCAGATCGTGCGGCGCACGACCACGTCGCCGTAACGCGCCTGCACGTGGGCGATAAACTCCTCGTAACGGCCGCGGTTGGCGGTTGTTTGCGCCACCAGGGTCAGCGGCGTTGGCGGCGGCAATTGCAGCGCGTCGAACTCGGCGGGGCTGAGCACGACGCGGCACGGCTTGCCGCGCGCCTCGCCGACCAGGCCGATCACCTCGGGGTGTTCGCGCTCGCCGAAGAGAATCACGTGCCGGCCTTCCTCGGCCGCGCCGGCCACCTGCTTGTGCACCGCGCGCACCTTGGGGCAGGTGGCGTCGAGAATCTCCAGCCCGCGCGCTTGCAGCGTTTCGATCGCTGCGGGCGCCGCGCCGTGGCTGCGGATCACCGCCAGGCCCTCGCGCAGATCCTCGAGATTGTCGACGCAGGCGACCTCGCGCAGTTGCAGCAGTTCGATCACCTGCGGGTTGTGCACCAGCGGACCGTAGGTGGCGATCGAGCCCTGTTTCGAGGCGCTTTGCGACAGGACCATGTCCACGGCGCGGCGTACGCCGAAACAGAAACCCGCGCTTTCGGCCAGGATGAATTTCACGTCAATTTCCTTGCGCGTCGGTGACGGTCAGTTCGATCGCCGCCGGGCAGTACTCGTCGTGGGCGGCGCTCAGGGTCATATTCTCGCCCGTCGTCGGGGTGACGGTAAAGTCGGCCTGCCCCGCGTCGTCGGTCGTGGCGGTGCAGGGCTGGCACGATCCGCCGGTGAGCGTCAGCGCCACGCCGGCCTGCGGCGCGAGCGTATCGTCGTCGGTGACGGTGACGGTGAAGGTCGCAGGCGCGCCGCCGGGGAAAACGTCGGTCGAGGTTTCCAGGCGCAGGACCAGCAGGTAGATCGTGCCGGTGTTGCCGCTGGTGTACTTGATGCCCGCGTCGGCCAGGCGGGGCTTCCAGGGATCCTGCGCGCCGGGCTGTTGCAGTTCCATGCCGTGATCGCTGACGACCAGGAAGGCGGTGGTGTCGTACAGGTCGTGCTTTTTGAAGGCGTTGAGAATCATGCCGGTGTAGGCGTCCAGCAGCACGAGCTGTTCGCGCACGGCGTCGCTGTGCGGACCGTGCGCCTCGCCCAGATGGTCGGTGGTGAAAAACGAAGCGTAGATGATTTTCGGCGGCTCGTGCGTCGGGTCGGTCAGCGAGGCTTTGATCTGCCAGGGCACGCTCATGTCGGCCAGGTCGTAAATGATGTCGTCGAACTCGATCGCCTCGGGCCACAGGGGCGCGATGAGTTCCATCAGGGCAAAGGCGCTGTAATCGGCCTCGTACAAAGTCGGCTCGTTGACGCTGGCCGTGTAGGCGTCGCGCCAGGTCCCCGGCCGCAGCAGGTTCCAGTCGCCGAAGGTGCGGTGCGTCGCGGTGAACATCGTTTCGACGCCGCGTTCGTCGTGGAAGATGCGCAGGTAGTTTTCCAGCTCGGCTTGCGGATCGGCGAGCACTTCCCGCCAGCGGTCCAGGAACCAGGTGACGGTCAGGATGTCGTCCTCGCCGCGCAGTTGGTTGTTGTTGGTCACGATGCCGTGGTGCCCCTGGTACGCGCCGGTGCCGATGGTGGTGTGGCCGGGGAAGGAAAAGCTCGGCCAGCCGACGACGGCGCCGCCGCGATAGAACGCGCCGTTTTCGATCAGCTCGGAGAAGGTGGGCAGGTCCAGCCCGTCGTCGCTTTCGTAGTGATGATACAGCTCGTTGGGCGTCAGGCCGTCATAGAGCAGAATCACCACGCGCTCGGCCAGGCCCTGCACCGACGGATCGGTCAGCGTTTCGGTGAGCACGCGCCCGTCCTGCCAGGTCTGCAGGTTGCGGGAAACGCGATGCCCGCGCCGGTCGATGCCCTCGACCGGCTCGGCGCCCAACAACGCCAACACCGTGGGCATGATATCGACCAGCTGAGCCGCGTCGTCGATCAGCCCCGGTTTGACGCCCGCGCCCGACAGCAACAGCGTGGCGCGGCTTTGCATCACGCCCAGGCTGCCGTGCGAGCCCACGCCGCCGTTGTGCGAAGGAAACGAGCCGTAAATGAGATCCGGGCCGTGCGGCGTGTCGAAAATCTGGGTGATGCGTTCATAGGCGAAGGGATAGGAAACGTCCTGGTCGTGGATCCACCCGACGCGCGGATCGTCGACCGCGTAGCCGTGTTCGGTCATCTGGATGGAATCGGGATTGTCCAGCAGCGCGATTTCGTCGTCGTAGCCGGCGGCGGTCATCGGATCCTGGTTGGGGAACGGATCGTCGCCGACCTGACTGAGAATATCGAACTCCAGACCGTCGTCGCCGATGGTCCGTTCGAAGATCATTTCGCCGTCGCGGTGCCAGAGGTAATACTGGCCGCTCTCCACGTCGAGCGTCGCCACCCAGTGGATGCTGGCGCTGGACAACAGCGCGTCTTTGGCGGCCAGGCCCGCGCTCCATTCCCAGGGCGAGAGGCCCTGGTCGGCGAGCAGGCGGTATTCGTCCATGGACACCGGGCCGTAATCCTCGCCGCCTTCCCAGTAGGGTGTGGCGTCGTCGTCGTCGATGTCGTCGTCGATCGTATCGTCGTCGATCGTGTCATCGTCGCCGGTGTCGTCGTCGAGCGCATCGTTATCGTCGTCGTCGACGGACAAATCGTCGTCGAGCGCGTCGTCGTCGGCGGCCGGCGAGGAGTCATTATCGTCATCGTCGTCGTTCGCGCCGCAACCGGCAAGCAGGATGAGCATCAATAGAATCAACAAGCAACGGCGGGTTAGTCGTTTCATGGCGGCCTCCGTTTCCCCATTGTTCGCGTTCAGGCCGATTGGTCAAGGGCGCAAGCGCATGGTATACATTTTTCAATGAGCGAAAAAGCGATGCAGGCACAGGTTAACCGGACACCCGGCGGGGTCGGACCGTGGCTGGTGGTCGGCGCCGTGGCGGCGATCGGCGCGGCGGCGTTGCTGGTCGACGCGCGCGTGTTGCTGGCGTTGCCGGCGGCGCCGGTGGTTTACGCGCTGAGCCGGGCGCGCGACGTGTGGCTGCTGATCGCCGCGTTGTTGGCCTTCGTGCCGTTCTCGTTGCTGCCCGCGTTGCTGGGCTGGGGCAGCGAAATGGGCGGCGGCTTCAACACGATGGGCATGGGCAAGGACATTTTGCACATGCTGGTGTTCGTCGCGATCCTCTGGCGCGTTACGCGGCGTGAGGAAACGTTTCTCGTCGACGACCGCGCCACGTGGCTGTTTCTGGCCTATTTCGGCTGGCTGCTGATTCATCTGATTTCCCCCACCGCGCTGATGCCCGGCTTCTGGTCGTGGCGCATTTACATCGAATTCGCCGTGTTCTATCTGCTGGCGCGCGCGGCGGTGCGCGATTTGCGCGACGTGCGCTTGCTGCTGGGCGTGTGGATTTTGTTGGCGCTGCCGGTGCTGCTGGTCGCCGGCTCGCAGTTGATCGCCGGCCGGCTGTGGGTCTTTTTCGGCGAGGCCGACGCCTGGGCCGGGGCGCGCCTGAGCCTGGGCGACGAGACCGGCGCGAACTACCTGGCGCTGTTTTTATTGCCGATCGTGCTGGGCGGCGCGGGGATGGCCTGGGCGGCGAAAACGCGGCGGGGGCAACTGGCGTGGGCGGCGCTGGCGCTGCTGGCGATGGGGCAGACGGCGATGACGTTGTCGCGGCGCGTGTACCTGGCGCTGGCGGTGGGCTTCGCCGTGCTGGCTTGGTTCGACAAGCGGCGCGCGTGGTGGTTCGGCCTGGGCGCGGCCGGCGCGCTGGCGGCGCTGCCCTTCATGCCCGCGGGCGTTTACGACCGGCTGGCGTCGATGATCAACGTCACCGACTACCGCAACGTCGGGCGTTTCGAGGAGTGGGCCGCGTTGCTCAAGATGGTCTTCGCCGGACCGGTGCAGGCGCTGTGGGGCGTCGGGCCGGGGCGCGTCGGCCAGGTGGCGCTGGACTTCAAAGTGCCCGGCGCGATTTCGGGCCACAACAGCTACTTGGTGCAACTGGCCGACCTGGGCTTGATCGGCCTGGGCTTTTTGCTGGCGCTGCTGGCGTTGCACATTCGCCTGGCCTATCGGCTGGCGCGCGATCATCGCGGCTCGGTCGTCGGCAAGACGGCCGCGACGCTGCTGGCGATTCAACTGGGCTACGCGCTGACCGGCGTGTTCGGCATCACCTATCACAAAGATCGGAAGAGCGTCGTGTAGGGAAAGAGTGTAGATCTCGGTGGT